>JAWWBV010000214.1:0-4989 GCA_033720795.1 Halomonas sp.
CGGTGAGGCGCCCGTAGAGGGTGGCATGGATGCCGCGGATCATCGGCGTCAGGTGTGGCACGAAGGTCAGGCCCACCGGGCCGCCGGCGGCATCGCCGAGCCCCTGGCGGATCTCGGGCAAGTGACGGTGGCCCGAGGCACCGTAGGCCTTCATCGACTCGCTGGCCTCGGCCAGCAGCGAAGGCACCTTGGCGCCGCGTCCGGCGCCGGTCACGCCGGACTTGCAGTCGGCGATCACGTGGTCGACGTCGATCAGGCCGGCCTCCAGCAGCGGCAGCAGGCCGAGCTGCACGGCGGTGGGATAGCAGCCGGGCACCGCGATCAGCCGGGCCTCGCGGATGCGCTCGCGGCGCACCTCCGGCAGGCCGTAGATCGCCTCGCCGAGCAGCGCCGGTGCACCGTGGGCCTGGCCGTACCAGTGGGCCCACTCGTCGGCGTCGCGCAGCCGGAAGTCGGCCGAGAGGTCGATCACCCGGGTGCCGCGCTCGAGCAGCTCGCCCGCCAGGGCGTGGGCCACGCCGTGGGGGGTGGCGAAGAAGACCGCGTCGCAGCGTCCCAGCCGATTGGCATCGGGCAGACTGAAGGCCAGCTCGTCGTAGTGGCCGCGCAGGTTGGGGTACAGCTCGCTGACGGCCATGCCCGCCTCGGAGCGCGAGGTGATGGCATCCACCTCCACGTCCGGATGACGAGCCAGCAGCCTGAGCAGTTCGACGCCGGTGTATCCGGTGCCGCCGACGATTCCGACCTTGATCACGATGGACTCCTGGAAACGGGGCTGGAAAGGGAAGCGCTGAGACCTCCGTGTCTGGATATGATACACAAGAGGGCAGGGTCCACCCAGATGGGGGATCCCCGATGCCGAGCCGAACAGGAACGTCGCCGTGCCGCGCTTCTCGCTACCCGACTTCAGCCTGGATGGCTTCCGTCGCCAGCTGGCCAATGTGGATGCCCTGCCTCAGCTGTGTGTGCTGGGCGTGGTCTCGGGGCTGATCACCGGGGGGCTGATGGTGGCGTTCCGGCTGCTGCTCGCCCTGGGTGCCCTGGCCTTCATGCCCGACGGCAACCCCGAGGCCTTCGAACAGCTCCCGCCCTGGGGGCGCGCCCTGCTGCCGCTGCTGGCGGTGACGCTGATCGGCCTGTGGCTGTGGCGCCAGCCGGCCGCCAACCGCAAGATCGGCGTGGCCCACGTGATCGAGCGACTGACCTATCACCAGGGGCGCTTCCCGCTGCGCAACTGGATCACTCAGTGGTGGGTCGGGCTGATCTCGGTGCTCGGCGGCCTCTCCGCCGGCCGCGAGGGGCCGGCCATCCACCTGGGGGCCGCGGCCGTCAGCGGTCTCGGTCAGCGACTCAAGCTGCCCCACAACAGCCTGCGAGTACTGGTGGCCTGCGGCACCGCGGCAGCCATCTCGGCCTCCTTCCACACTCCTATCGCCGGGGTCATCTTCGCCATGGAAGTGGTGATGATGGAGTACACCATCGTCGGCTTCATGCCGGTGATCCTGGCCTCGACCATGGGCGCGGTGGTGGCCCAGCTGGTCTTCGGCACCGAGCGCGCCTTCCAGGCCACCGACGTGTCGCTGGGTTCGCTGGTCAATCTGCCGTGGCTGGTGGTCTGCGCGCTGGTCATCGGGCTGATGGCCGGGCTCTTCGTCCGGGTGGCGCGCGCAGGACGCCGTCTGGAGCGCCTGCCCTGGGGCGTGCGCTGTGCGCTGGTCGGGCTGGTGGTGGGCGGCGTGGCCTGGTGGTATCCCCAGGTGCAGGGCATGGGCTACGACACCCTGGCCCTGACCCTCTCGGGAGGCCTGCCGCTGGACGTTCTGCTGGCGGTGGCCATCGGCAAGCTGCTGCTCACCGCCGGCGCCGTGGCCTGCGGTATCCCCGTGAGCATCATCGGACCGGTGCTGGTGGTGGGCGCCGCGGCCGGTACCCTGCTGGGCCTGCTCGGCGCCCAGCTGATGCCGGGCCTCGCCGCCGGGCCCGAGATCTACGGCATGCTCGGCATGGCGTCGATGATGGGCGCGGTGCTGCAGGCGCCGCTGGCCGCGCTGATGGCGCTGCTCGAGCTGACCCACAATCCCAATATCATCCTGCCGGGCATGCTGGCGGTGGTGGTGGCGGGGCTGACCTCGCGCCAGCTGTGTCGCTGCGACGGCTTCTTCATCAGCGTCACCCGGCACGGCCTGCACCCGCTGCAGCAGCCGCTGATGCAGGCGCTCTCCCGGGTGTCGGTGCCGGCGGTCATGGAGCGCAGCCTGGTGCGCAGCGCGCGCATGGTGACTCGCGACCAGGCCCGGGCCCTGCTCGAGGCCAATCCCGTCTGGGTACTGATCGAGCGTTCCTCCGCCGACAAGCCGCCGCTGGCGCTCAAGGCCGCCGACCTGGCGCGCTGGCTGCTGGAGCATGACGAGGAGAGCGGCGACGACAGCGCGCTGCTGGACCTGGTCGAGATCCCCGGCCAGCGCCTGGACATGGCGCCGATCCACCTCCAGGCGACGCTCACCGAGGCCTTCGACCGGCTCAACGACCGCGGCGTGGACGCGCTCTACGTGGAGCATGGCCATCGGCCGAAGAACAAGCGGATTTCCGGTATCATCACCCGCGACGCCATCGAGCGACACTATCGTTTCTCCGATTCACCGAACGGCTGAGGAGTCGTCATGTACCTGTGGATGAAGGCCCTGCACCTGGTGGCCATGGTGACCTGGTTCGCCGCGCTCTTTTACCTGCCGCGCCTCTACGTCTACCACGCCCAGGCCCGCGACCGAGGCGAGCAGCAGGCGATCGACCACTTCCTCGTCATGGAGCGCAAGCTCTATCGCGGCATCATGACCCCGTCGATGATCGCCGTGCTGCTCTTCGGTGGCGCCCTGCTGGCCCTCAATCCCGCCTGGCTCGGCCAGGGCTGGCTCCATGCCAAGCTCACCCTGGTGGTGGCGCTGGTGGCCTACCACCATGTCTGCCTGATCTACCTGAAGCAGTTCGCTGCGGCGCGCTGCAGACGCGGTCACGTCTTCTTCCGCTGGTTCAACGAGCTGCCGGTGATCGCCCTGCTGCTGATCGTCTTCCTCGCCGTGATGAAGCCCTTCTGATGGTCGATGATGCGGAGCTGACCCCCCACCTGCCGACCGTGCTGGTGCTGGCCGGGCACGATCCCACCGGCGGCGCCGGCCTGGTCGCCGACAGCGAGGCGGTGGCCGCCTGCGGCGGCTGGGCCCTGACCCTGCCCACGGCGCTGACGGTGCAGAACTGTCGCGACGTCAGCGCGGTGCACCCCGTCGGCGCCGATGACCTGCGCGCCATGGCGGCGGCCCTCGACGACTTCGAGATCGCCGCCATCAAGATCGGCGTGATCCCCGACGTTGCCGTGCTGGATGCCGTGGTGGACATCGTGCGCCGGCGTCCGGGGCTGCCGGTGGTGATGGATCCCGTGCTCAGCGCCGGCGGCGGCAGCGAGTTGTCCACAATCGAGCTGATCGACGCCATCCGCCATCATCTGCTACCGCTTGTGGATATCCTGACCCCCAATCGTCGCGAGCTGGCTCGGCTCGCCGACACCGACGGCGGCGACGATACCCAGCGGGCGGTGGCGCTGATGTCGCTGGGCTGCCAGGCGCTGCTGGTCACCGGCACCGACGACCCCGAGGGGCGGGTGCCGGCCGATTGTGTGGAGCATACGCTGCATGCCCCGGACACCAGTCGCCAGTGGACCTGGCCGCGCCTGGACGGCGTCTTCCACGGCTCCGGCTGTACCCTGGCGAGCGCCCTGGCGGCGCGCCTGGCCGCGGGGGAGTCGCTGGTCGCCGCCTGCGAGCAGGCCCAGGCCTTCACCTGGCAGGCGCTGGCCCACGGCTGGCAACCCGGCAGGGACCAGTGCCTGCCGCGTCGCCTCTGGGCGCTGCCGGCACGGCCGGCGTGGCTCGCTCCCGAGGCGACGAGCGGGCGCTGATGCCGGACGGGCTGGTCATCGTCCCCTCGGCAGACGAGAATAGGGACGAATTCGGGCCCCGCCGGTCGCCCTTCGTTCGGCGACATTCACCGGCTTTTCACCGCCTGTCACGGTTTTATCCAGAGAACTATCCACAGCCTGCCCGGCGGGCAGGCCTCAACAGGGCAAGAGGTTGACATGACCACATCCGCACAGCTCTTCGAACAGGCTTGCCGGCATATTCCCGGCGGGGTCAACTCGCCGGTACGCGCCTTCAAGGGCATGGATCGTCCCCCGGTGTTCATGGAGCGTGCCAAGGGCGCCTATCTGTTCGATGTGGAAGGCAAGCGCTATGTCGACTATGTCGGCTCCTGGGGGCCGATGATCACCGGGCATGCCGATCCCGAGGTGCTGGGCGCGGTGCGTGAGCGCCTCGATGCCGGCCTCTCCTTCGGCACCCCCACGGCCGTCGAGACCACCATGGCCGACCTGATCTGCGAGATGATTCCCTCCATCGAGATGGTGCGCATGGTCAACTCCGGCACCGAGGCCACCATGTCGGCGGTGCGCCTGGCGCGCGGCTTCACCGGCCGGGACAAGATCGTCAAGTTCGAGGGCAACTACCACGGTCATACCGACTCTCTGCTGGTCAAGGCCGGCTCCGGGGCCCTGACCCACGGCGAGCCGAGCTCCCCCGGGGTGCCGGCCTCCCTGGCCGAGCATACCGTGACGCTCTCCTTCAATGATCCCGATGCCGTCGAGGCCTGCTTCGAGGAAATCGGCAGCGAGGTGGCCTGCATCATCGTCGAGCCGGTGGCCGGCAACATGAACTGCATCCCGCCCCAGCCGGGGTTCCTGGAAACCCTGCGCCGAGTCTGCGACCAGCACGGCAGCGTGCTGATCTTCGACGAGGTGATGACCGGCTTCCGGGTCGCCATGGGCGGCGCCCAGGCCTACTACGGCGTGACGCCCGACCTGACCTGCCTGGGCAAGATCGTCGGTGGCGGCATGCCGGTGGGGGCCTTCGGTGGGCGTCGCGAGATCATGGAGGTCGTCTCGCC
>JAWWBV010000215.1:0-4952 GCA_033720795.1 Halomonas sp.
CGCCGGCCGGCGGGCGAGGGGCGGTCAGCCGCGGTCGTCGTCGGCGGTGTCGCGGCGCTGGAGCTGCTCCTCGAGCTCCTCGATGGCGTGGCGGAACTGCGCCTGGAAATGATCGAAGCGGCCGAAGTCGTAGTTACACTCGGCGCAGTGAACGTGGTACTCGTCCTTGCGGCCGGGCGGGAATCGCTTCATGCGGTGGCCGCACTTGGGGCATTCCGGGCTGGTCTTCACTTTCATCTGCGCCTCTCCTCTTTCGGCTATGGGCGATTCCATCTATTCAATCGGTTCCTTAGATATCATGGCGAAAGGCCGCCAGGTCAAGGCCCGCCCCTCGCCGATCGCGCTCCGGCGTGAAAATGAAAAATAATTCCATCGCTATTGCCTTGCCGACCGGGCCGGTCTATAAGAGCGCCCGGGGCACACGGCACGGGGCCGGATGCCGCTATCGAGGGAGCGAGACGACGATGCATGAGGGACTGAGCCTGCTCTACGTGGGCGCGGTGCTGGTGCTCAACGGCCTGTGGATGATGGGGCGTGTCGAGGATCGCGAGATCCAGGTGATCAACTTCTTCGTCGGCGGGGTGAGCCTCGCGGTGGCCGCCTACGCGGCCTTCGGCCCCGGGGCCGATGCCGACAGCGTGCGCACCGCCGCCATGACGCTGCTGTTCGCCCTGACCTACCTCTGGGTGGCGATCAACCGCCGCAACGGCAGCTCCGGCCACGGCCTGGGCTACTTCTGCCTCTTCGTCGCGCTGACCGCGCTGCCCACCGGGCTTCTGCAGCTCGCCGTGGCCGAGGGCCTGTGGGGCGTCTGGTCGGGCGTCAACTGGCTGGCCTGGGCGTCGCTCTGGTTCGGCTTCTACCTGATGCTCTGCCACCGCCCGCACCTGCAGCCGCTGATGGCGCGCACCTCCCTGACCCAGGGGCTGGTGACCGCCTGGGTGCCGGGCTACCTGCTGTTGCAGGGGCTGATCAGCTGAGCGGGCGGGGCGCCTGACGCGGCGGCCGCCGCCCGGTAGGATGGCGGCTTCGTCGACAGGAGGTGGCCATGCCCGAAACGTCCGTGCCCCAGCTGCGCCCCTACCAGCGCGAGGCCGTCAGCCGGGTGGTCGAGCACTTCCGGGCCGCCGACGACCCCGCGGTGGTGGTGTTGCCCACCGGCAGCGGCAAGTCACTGGTGATCGCCGAGCTGGCGCGCCTGGCCCGGGGGCGGGTGCTGGTGCTGGCCCACGTGCGTGAGCTGGTCGAGCAGAACCATGCCAAGTACCAGGCCTACGGCCTCGAGGCCGACATCTTCAGCGCGGGCCTCGGGCGCAAGGAGAGCGGGCGCCAGGTGGTGTTCGGCTCGGTGCAGTCGGTGGTGAGACATCTCGAGCGCTTCGACGAGGGCGCCTTCACCCTGCTGGTGATCGACGAGTGCCACCGGGTCTCCAGCGAGAAGGAGGCCAGCTACCGCCGGGTGATCGACCGCCTGGCCCGGGCCAATCCGCGCCTCAAGGTGCTGGGGCTGACCGCCACGCCCTATCGGCTGGGCCAGGGCTTCATCTACCACCGCCACCACCACGGCATGGTGCGCGGCGACGAGGCCAGCTTCTTTCGCGACTGCGTGTTCGAGCAGCCGCTGCGCCTGATGGTGCGCCAGGGCTACCTGGCCGAGCCCCGGCGCATCGACGCCACCGTCGAGCGCTACGACTTCTCGGCGCTCACCCCGTCCTCCGGCGGGCTCTTCCGCGAGGAGGAGCTCAACCGGGTGGCGGCGGGTAACCGCGCCACCCCCGGCATCATCGCCGAGGTGGTCGAGCGCGCCCGCGATCGACAGGGGGTGATGCTCTTCGCGGCCAGTGTGGCCCACGCCGAGGAGATCCTGGGCTACCTGCCGGCGGGCGAGGCGGCGCTGGTCACCGGCGCGACCCCCTCGGCCGAGCGCGAGCGGATCATCGCCGCCTTCAAGGCGCGCGAGATCAAGTACCTGGTCAACGTGGCGGTGCTGACCACCGGCTTCGATGCCCCCCACGTGGACCTGATCGCCATCTTGCGCCCCACCGAGTCGGTGAGCCTCTACCAGCAGATCGTCGGGCGCGGCCTGCGCCTCTCGCCGGGCAAGGCCGACTGCCTGGTCCTCGACTACGCCGGCAACCCCTGGGACCTCTACGCCCCGGAGGTCGGCAGCCCCAAGCCGGACGGCGACAGCGAGCCGGTGCAGGTGCCCTGTCCCCAGTGCGACCACGCCAACCTCTTCTGGGGCAAGCGCGACGGCGAGCTGGTCATCGAGCACTTCGGGCGGCGCTGCCAGGGGCTGGTGGATGCCGAGACCGGCGAGCCGACCCTGCCTGGAAAAGGCGCGCGTGGCGCGGGGGCGGGCGCCCATAGACCGCAGCAGTGCGACTTCCGCTTCCGCTTCAAGACCTGTTCCGACTGCGGCGCCGAGAACGACATCGCCGCCCGGCGCTGCCACGGCTGCCAGGCGCTGCTGGTGGACGCCGACGACAAGCTGCGCGAGGCGCTCCGGCTGCGCGACGCCCGGGTGCTGCGGGTCGCCGGGATGCAGCTCGAGGCCACCGTCAACGGCCGCGGGCTGCCGCGCCTCAGGGTCACCTACCACGACGAGGAGGGCGTGACCCTCGTCGAGTGGTTCGCCCTCGAGACCCCGGCCCAGCGCGGCGCCTTCGCCGCGGCCTTCCTGCGCGACCACCTGCGCGCGCCGGGCACGCGCTGGTCGCCGACCACGCCGGAGGAGGTGATCGCCGAGCAGCGCCGGCTGCGCGCGCCGGACTTCGTGGTGGGCAGGAAGGTGGGCCGCCACTGGCAGGTGCGCGAGAAGCTCTTCGACTACGTCGGGCGCTACCGCAAGGCGGTGGCCGCCGACTGAGGGCCTGTCGGCGATTACCCTCCCGGCCCCGAAGTTGCTAGACTGCACGGTCGATCATCCGCCGTGCAGTCGAGAGGCCAGGCCCCGCGTGAGCGATACGCCCCAGAGTGAAGCGCCCGAGCGGGCCGACAGCGATGCCGACGCGGCGCCGGTCGTCCAGGCCGACGTGCTGGGCCGCCTGTTTGACGAGCCGATCACCGAGCTGCCGGAGGATCTCTACATCCCGCCGGAGGCCCTGCGGGTCTTCCTGGAGGCCTTCGAGGGGCCGCTGGACCTGCTGCTCTACCTGATTCGCCGCCAGAACCTGGATATCCTCGCCATCGACGTGGCGGCCATCACGCGCCAGTACATCGAGTACGTGGAGCTGATGAAGGCCATGGAGATCGAGCTGGCCGGAGAGTACCTGCTGATGGCGGCGATGCTCGCCGAGATCAAGTCGCGCACCCTGCTGCCGCGCCCGCCCAAGGAGGGCGACGAGGACGACGAGGAGGATCCGCGCGCCGAGCTGATCCGCCGCCTGCAGGAGTACGAGCGGCTCAAGAAGGCCGCCGAGGCGCTGGCCGAGCTGCCGCGCCTGGGCCGCGACTGGTTCCCGGCGCGGGCCGCGCTGCCGGCCCTCGAGGCTCGTGTGATCCACCCGGACGTGGAGCTCGACGAGCTGCTCGGCGCGCTGGCCGGCATCCTGCGCCGCGCCGAGCTCAACCAGGCCCACCAGATCAGCCGCGAGGGGCTCTCGACCCGGGAGCGCATGCTGGCGATCATGGAGCAGCTGTCGCGGGAGCACTACACCCCCTTCGAGGCGCTGTTCACCCTCGAGGAGGGGCGTGCCGGGGTGGTCGTGACCTTCATGGCGATCCTCGAGCTCGCCAAGGAGGCGATGATCGAGATCGTCCAGAACGCCCCGCTCTCGCCGATCCACGTGCGGGCCCGGCTGGACGAGGAGGCGGCCTTCGAGGAGGAGGCCCTGGAGGACGAGGCGGGCGACGAGAGCCCCTTCGACGAGAGCCCCGTCGACGACCCTCGCGATGATGACCACGACGGGAGCGAACCGGCATGACCGCCATGGAATCCCCCAATGCCCTGGACGACATCCTCGAGGCGGCACTGCTGGCGGCCGGCGAGCCGCTGGGGCTGGATCGCCTCGAGGGGCTCTTCGACGATCACGAGCAGCCGCCACGCCGCGCGCTGCGCGAGGCCCTCGAGCGGCTCGGCCTGCGCCACGAGCGGGGCGCCCTGGAGCTGCTCGAGACCGCCTCGGGCTACCAGCTGCGTATCCGCCCGCGGCTCTCGCCCTGGGTCTCGCGGCTGTGGGACGAGCGCCCCCAGCGCTACTCCCGGGCGCTGCTCGAGACCCTGGCGCTGATCGCCTACCGCCAGCCGGTCACCCGCGGCGACATCGAGGAGGTGCGCGGGGTCTCGGTGAGTGGCTCGATCATGCGCACCCTGCTCGATCGCGGCTGGGTGCGCGTGGTGGGCCACCGCGACGTGCCGGGTCGCCCGGCGGTCTATGCCACCACGCGCAGCTTCCTCGACGACTTCGGCCTGCGCACCCTCGACGAGCTGCCACCGATGCACGAGCTCAAGCAGTTCGAGGAGCCGACCCTCGAGGAGGAGGCGCCGCCACCCCAGCACGACCTGCTGGCCCAGGCCGACGCGCCGGTGGACGACGCCGACGTGGAAGACGAGACCGACGACAAGACTGACGACGTGTCAGATGACGAAACGCCACCGCCCGAGCAGGGCGGTGAGGTCGATGCCGAGATCGCCGAGACGGCCTCGGAGACGATCGAGACGACGGCCGGGAGGGCCGACGACGATCACGCCGGGACGGCGTCCGAACGGGCAGGGCTGAGCTTCGCCGATCTGGAGGCTCGCCTGTCCGAACGTGCCCGGGGCCGCGTCGACGATGACGCTGCCGCGGGCACGGAATCCACATCCAGTGAGAACGATGACCGATGAGCACTACCACCGAGAAACTGCAGAAGGTCCTGGCCCGCGCCGGGCTGGGTTCGCGCCGCGAGATGGAAACGGCCATCGCCGACGGCCGGGTCAAGGTCAACGGCAAGGTGGCGACCCTGGGCGA
>JAWWBV010000216.1:0-4929 GCA_033720795.1 Halomonas sp.
CCCGGTAGCAGGCGAGCGCCGCCTCGAGGGTCGCCACGTCGCCGGGGCCCTCGAGCAGCGCCTGCAGGCGGTGCATGTCGAAGCGCCAGGCCTCCGGCAGCCGGAAGGCGATGGTCTGGCGGGAGACTGCCAGCACCCGCTCGGCCTCATCGCCGAGCGACTGGCGCAGGCAGTGCAGGGCATGGCGCAGGTTGGTGCGCCCGGACGACAGGCCCTGGTCGGGCCACAGCAGTTCGGCCAGGGTGGCGCGGTTGACGGGCTGGTCATGCAGCAGCAGATAGACCAGCAGCGCCTTGACCTTGTCGTAGCTGAACTGGGTCAGGACGTCGTCGCCCAGGTTCAGTGAAAAGTGGCCGAAGAGTGCCAGGTGATCCCGGTCGTTCTCGTGTACGTCGTCGGCTGCATCCCGCATGGTGAGCGTTCCTGCGTGGCGGAAGTGATGGCCTCAGGCCGGCACACCGCTGTGAAAACGAAAGACCGTGTCCGGCATGGTGACCAGCTCGGCCTCGCGATCGGAAAAGAAGGCGATGCGCGCGTCGATGGGCGCCGTGGCCAGGCGGCGCGCCAGCATCAGATAGTCCTCGAAATGGCGACCTTCCGACTTAACCAGACTGCGATAGAACTTGGCAAGCTCATCATCCAGATGCGGAATCAGCCGGGCGAAGCGCTCGCAGCTGCGCGCCTCGATCAGCGCCCCGATGATCAGGATGTCGATCAGCCGCTCGGGCTCCTCGCCGCGCACGTGCCGACGCAGCCCCTCGGCATAGCGCGAGGCGCTGATGTGGCGATAGACGATGCCCCGCGCCTCCATCAGCCTGACCACCTGCTCGAAGTGCAGCAGCTCCTCCCGGGCGAGCTGGCTCATCTTGGTCAGCAGCAGCGGCTGGTCGACGTAGCGATAGAGCAGGCTCATGGCCGTGGAGGCCGCCTTCTTCTCGCACTGGGCGTGATCGATCAGCAGCAGCTCGGGGTTGGCGAGCGCCCAGTCCACCCAGGCATCCGGGGTGGCACAGGGCAGGAAGGCGAGCAGCTCGGCGGGCAGCAGCTCCGGGCGGGCAGGCAGTTCTGGGGTGTCGGTCGAGGGCATCATGGTGTCGGCAGGTCGGTGGAGTCGAAGGAGGTCGAGAGGCGCCGGTCCGCGTCGGCCAGCAGGTCACGGGCGATCGCCGCGTGCAGGGCGGGAGCGTCCCGGTGCTCGAGGCCGACCAGGCCGTAGCGCGCCAGCTCCCGGATGCGGCCGCGGCCCACCCGCAGCAGCTCCACGGCTCGGGAGAGCGCCGGCTGATCCTCGCGGAAGCGGATGCGGTGGCGCTGCAGCTGGCTCTCGAGGAGCGCGGCGTCCTCGACCACCAGGTAACGCGCGGCGATCTCGGCACGCAGCCGGTCGATGTCCGCCAGGCGGGCGCGACGCTCGCCGCCGCCGTAGGCCGGCCAGTCGCGGATCTCGCTGTCGGTGCGCTGGCAGCCGCGACACACCCGGTCCCCGAGCGTGGTCGAACAGACGCCGACGCAGGGCGAGACGATGCGCTCTCCCATGTGACCTCCGGTTGACGTTCGGTGCATTGGCAAACGGGCATGGTACCGCGCAGGGCGGCGCCCTGGCATCCCGAACTTGCCCCGTGCCCACCACCGCCGACCAAAGTTCAAGGCCGCCACCGCGGGCTCAACTTAACATTGTCGACAGTTTCCTCTAGAATCGCGGCACCGCTGACACCCTGGCCAAGCCGGACGGGTCTGCCGGACCCGTTTCCGTGCCGAAGCGTGCCATTCGTCGAGATCTCGACGAGGCTCGCCGGCCCTGGCCGCCACTACCGATGAGGGTCCCAACGTGCTTGAAGCCTATCGCCAACATGTCGAGGAGCGCGCCGCCGACGGCGTGCCACCGAAGCCGCTGAACGCCGAGCAGGTCGCCGCCCTGGTCGAGCTGCTGAAGAATCCGCCGGCCGGCGAGGAAGAGTTCATCCTCGACCTGCTCACCAATCGCGTTCCGCCCGGTGTCGACGAGGCCGCCTACGTCAAGGCAGGCTTCCTCACCGCCATCGCCAAGGGCGAGGCCGAGTCGCCGCTGATCGACCGCATCCACGCGGTGAAGCTGCTGGGCACCATGCAGGGCGGCTACAACATCGTCTCGCTGGTCGAGCTGCTGGACGATGCCGACCTGGCCAAGGAAGTCGGCGAGCAGCTCAAGCACACCCTGCTGATGTTCGATGCCTTCCACGACGTGGAAGAGCGTGCTAAGGCGGGCAACGCCGTGGCCAAGGACGTCATCCAGTCCTGGGCCGAGGCCGAGTGGTTCCTCTCCAAGCCGGCGCTGGACGAGAAGATCACTCTCAGCGTCTTCAAGGTGCCGGGCGAGACCAACACCGACGACCTCTCCCCCGCCCCGGATGCCTGGTCGCGCCCGGATATCCCGGTGCACGCCAACGCCATGCTCAAGAACGAGCGCGACGGCATCGAGCCCGAGGAGCAGGGCGTGAAGGGCCCGCTGGCGCAGATCGAGGCGGTGAAGGCCAAGGGCTACCCGGTCGCCTACGTGGGCGACGTGGTCGGCACCGGCTCCTCGCGCAAGTCCGCGACCAACTCCGTGCTGTGGTTCTTCGGTGACGACATCCCCAACGTCCCCAACAAGCGTGCCGGCGGCTTCTGCTTCGGCGGCAAGATCGCCCCGATCTTCTTCAACACCATGGAAGATTCCGGCGCCCTGCCCGTCGAGATGGACGTCGAGAAGCTCGAGATGGGCGACGTCATCGACGTCTACCCCTACGAGGGCAAGGTGTGCAAGCACGGCACCGACGAGGTGCTCACCACCTTCGAGCTCAAGACTCAGCTGATCCTCGACGAGGTGCGTGCCGGCGGACGCATCCCGCTGATCATCGGCCGCGGCCTGACCACCAAGGCGCGCGAGTCCCTGGGCCTCGCCCCCTCCGACGTCTTCCGCCTGCCCGAGCAGCCGGCCGACACCGGCAAGGGCTTCACCCTGGCCCAGAAGATGGTCGGCAAGGCCTGCGGCATGGACGGCGTGCGTCCCGGCATGTACTGCGAGCCGAAGATGAGCACCGTGGGCTCCCAGGACACCACCGGGCCGATGACCCGCGACGAGCTCAAGGACCTGGCCTGCCTGGGCTTCCAGGCCGATCTGGTGATGCAGTCCTTCTGCCACACCGCGGCCTACCCCAAGCCGGTGGACGTGGACACCCACCACACCCTGCCCGACTTCATCATGAACCGCGGCGGCGTCTCGCTGCGCCCGGGCGACGGCATCATCCACAGCTGGCTCAACCGCATGCTGCTGCCCGACACCGTGGGCACCGGCGGCGACTCCCACACCCGCTTCCCGCTGGGCATCTCCTTCCCGGCCGGTTCGGGCCTGGTCGCCTTTGCCGCCGCCACCGGCGTGATGCCGCTGGACATGCCGGAATCGGTGCTGGTGCGCTTCAAGGGCCAGCGTCAGCCCGGCGTCACCCTGCGTGACCTGGTCCACGCCATCCCCTACTACGCCATCCAGCAGGGGCTGCTGACCGTCGAGAAGTCCGGCAAGAAGAACGCCTTCTCCGGTCGCGTGCTGGAGATCGAGGGCCTCGAGGACCTCACCGTCGAGCAGGCCTTCGAGCTCTCCGACGCCTCCGCCGAGCGCTCCGCCGCGGGCTGCACCATCACCCTGGGCGAGGACTCCGTCGCCGAGTACCTGACGTCCAACATCACCCTGCTCAAGTGGATGATCGCCAACGGCTACGGCGACCGCCGCACCATCGAGCGTCGCATCCAGGGCATGGAGGAGTGGCTCGAGAACCCGAGCCTGATGCGCGCCGACCAGGACGCCGAGTACGCCGAGGTCATCGAGATCGACCTGGAGCAGCTCAAGGAGCCGGTGCTGTGCGCCCCGAACGATCCGGACGACGCCCGCCTGCTCTCCGAGGTCGCCGGCGAGAAGATCGACGAGGTCTTCATCGGCTCTTGCATGACCAACATCGGCCACTTCCGCGCCGCGGGCAAGCTGCTCGAGAAGCAGCCGGCCGGCAGCCTGAAGACCAAGCTGTGGCTGGCGCCGCCGACCAAGATGGACCAGCACCAGCTGACCGAGGAGGGCTACTACGGCATCTACGGTCGCGCCGGCGCGCGCATGGAGATGCCGGGCTGCTCGCTGTGCATGGGTAACCAGGCCCGCGTGGCCGCCAAGAGCACCGTGGTCTCCACCTCGACGCGCAACTTCCCCAACCGCCTGGGTGACGGCGCCAACGTCTACCTGGCGTCCGCGGAACTCGCGGCCGTGGCCGCGGTGGAGGGGCGTCTGCCGAGTGTCGACGAATATCGCCGCTACATGGGCGAATTCGATGCCATGGCCGGCGAGATCTATCGCTACATGAACTTCCACGAGATCGAGGAGTATCAGAACGCGGCGTCCAATGTGATTCCGGTCGCCCAGGAAGCCTGATACCCTGAGAGTCGACTCCGATGCTCGCAACATCGAAGGCCGCCCTCGCGGTGGCCGGAGCCGATGACAGAAGCGCCCCTCCGGGGCGCTTTTTTTGGTTCATCGCCCTTTGCCGGGAAACAATCATCAGCAGGAGAGCTGGGCCTGAGCAACGTATGGTGGGAGCTGTCGGTTCGACGCCTCGACTTGTACAGCGATTGGCGTCGGCCGACGCCTCGCCGACGCCACTCTATTTGCCAACGGCACACCACCTGCCGCCGCTACGCGGCGGATCGCGCTGCAAGCCGTGCACCCACCATCTTCTCCCGTTCCACGCTGAGCTGCGAAGAACCCTTTTTTTCGAAAGGGCTCAGTCCCGGGTATCGTCGAGCCTGGCCAGGAAATCCGTGAAGGCCGTCTGGGCGGCCACGACCGCCGCGGCCGTTTCCCCCGGTGGACAGTGGTATTCGGCGAAGACAAGGAAACCCCGCCAGTGGACATCAGGCGCTGGAGCCCCG
>JAWWBV010000217.1:0-4927 GCA_033720795.1 Halomonas sp.
CCGGCGACTGCAGGCGCTCGATGGCCGGCGCCGGGTCGTCGTTCTGCAGGTACGGCTGGATGCGCTCGTACTGCTTGTAGAACAGTCCCATGTCGACCACCAGGTCGCGGATGACCGGAAGGCCCGGCAGCGGGCGCAGCACCAGCTTGTTGCCCTTGACCACCTCGGAGAGCGGGGTGATGCAGGCCAGGCCGTTCTTGCCGTTCATGTTCATGCCGTCGGAGCCGCACACGCCCTCGCGGCAGCTGCGACGGTAGGCCAGGCCATTGTCCTGCTCCTTGGCCAGGTGCAGGACGTCGAGCACCATCAGGTCGCGACCCTGGGTGTCGACCTGGAACTCCTGCATGAAGGGCGCGGAGTCGGTTTCCGGGTTGTAGCGGTACAGGGATACCTGAAGCTTGGACATCGTGACTCCCCCTTAGTAGGTGCGGACTTTCGGCTCGAACATCTCGACGGTCTTGGGCGCGAAGTTGACGTCGCGCTTGCCCAGGCGCTTCTCGGCCGGGAAGTAGAGCGAGTGCTTCAGCCAGTTGACGTCGTCGCGATCCGGGTAGTCGTAGCGGGAATGGGCGCCACGGCTCTCCTTGCGCTCCAGGGCCGCGATGGCGGTGGCCTCGGCCACTTCCATCAGGTTGTCCAGCTCCAGCGCCTCGACGCGCGCGGTGTTGAAGGTGCTGGACTTGTCCGGCAGGTAGGCGTTGTCGATACGGCCGCGCAGCTCTTCCAGGCGCTTGACGCCCTCCACCATGTTCTTCTCCTCGCGGAACACGCCGAAGGAGGTCTGCATGATGTCCTGGAGCTCGCGCTTGAGGTCGGGCACGGTCTCGCCGCCCTCGGACTCGTTCCAGCGGGTGATGCGCTTCATCGCCGAGGCGACGTCGGACTCGGAGGCGTCGAGGTACTCGATGCCCTCGTTGAGTGCGCCCTCGATGAACATGCCGGCCGCGCGGCCGAAGACCACCAAGTCGAGCAGCGAGTTGCCGCCCAGGCGGTTGGCGCCGTGGACCGACACGCAGGCCGCCTCGCCGCAGGCGAACAGGCCGTTGACGATCTGGTCGTT
The DNA here is from genome assembly GCA_033720795.1 of Halomonas sp. GTDB lineage: Bacteria > Pseudomonadota > Gammaproteobacteria > Pseudomonadales > Halomonadaceae > Halomonas. Next base: position 1,061 of record JAWWBV010000217.1, read on the forward strand.
GCCGTCGGCGTCCTGCATGATCGCCTGACCGTGCACGTTGGTCGGGATCCCGCCCATCATGTAGTGGCAGGTCGGCACCACCGGGATCGGCTCCTTGGCCGGGTCCACGTGGGCGAAGGTCTTGGAGAGCTCGACGATGCCGGGCAGACGCTTGCCGAGCACTTCCTCGCCCAGGTGATCCAGCTTGAGGAAGACGTGGTCGCCCTTCTCGCCGCAGCCGCGGCCCTCGAGGATCTCCATGACCATGGAGCGCGCGACCACGTCGCGGCCGGCCAGGTCCTTGGCGTTGGGCGCGTAGCGCTCCATGAAGCGCTCGCCGTCCTTGTTGACCAGATAGCCACCCTCGCCGCGGCAGCCCTCGGTCACCAGGGTGCCCGCCCCGTAGATGCCGGTCGGGTGGAACTGCCACATCTCCATGTCCTGCATCGGGAAGCCGGCGCGCAGCGCCATGCCGATGCCGTCACCGGTGTTGATCAGGGCGTTGGTGGTGGAGGCGAAGATGCGACCCGCCCCGCCGGTGGCCATGACGGTGGCCTTGGACTTCACGTGCACCACTTCGCCGGTCTCGATGTCCATGGCGATGCAGCCCACCACGTCGCCGTTGGCGTTCTTGACCAGATCGACGGCGTACCACTCGTTGAGGAAGGTGGTGTTGTTCTTCAGGTTGTTCTGGTAGAGCGTGTGCAGCAGGGCGTGACCGGTACGGTCGGCCGCGGCACAGGTCCGCGCCGCCTGGCCGCCCTTGCCGAAGTCCTTGGACTGGCCACCGAACGGACGCTGGTAGATGCGGCCGTTGTCGAAGCGGGAGAACGGCAGGCCCATGTGCTCGAGCTCGAACACCGCCTTGGGCCCCTCGGAGCACATGTATTCGGAGGCGTCCTGGTCGGCGATGTAGTCGCCGCCCTTGACGGTGTCGTACATGTGCCAGCGCCAGTCGTCGTTCGGGTCGGCGGAAGCGATGGCGCAGGTGATGCCGCCCTGGGCGGAGACGGTGTGCGAGCGGGTCGGGAAGACCTTGGAGAGCACGGCGGTCTTCTTGCCGGACTTGGCCAGCTCCAGGGCGGCCCTCAGGCCGGCGCCGCCACCACCGATGATGATGGCATCGAAAGACAGGCTACGCATGTTGGACATGAATCAGGCTCCCCACAGAACGGTGATGCCCCAGACCAGGAACACGAAGATGGCCAGGATGATGATGAGCTGCGTACCGATGCGAATACCGGTCGGCTTGAGATAGTCGGTGGTCACGGTCCACAGCCCGACCCAGGCGTGGGCGGCCAGCGAGATGAAGGCCAGCAGCGAGAAGATGCGCATCCAGGTCTGGGCGAAGAGGCCGCTCCAGGCCGCATAGTCGAGGCCCGGGCTGAACAGCAGGAAACCGACGATAAAGAGAGAGTAGAGCGCCAGGATGACCGCTGAGACCCGCTGCAGCAGCCAGTCGGAGAGGCCACTGCGTCCGAGGTTCGTGATGTTGGTTACCATACCCAGACTCCAGCCAGAATGATCAGGATCGCGCTCACCACCACGGTGATCTGTGCCTTCTTGACGCCGCCCTCGAGGGTCACGCCGATATCCATGTCCATCAGCAGGTGCTTGATGCCGGCCACGAAGTGAAAGGCCAGCGCGGAGAGCAAGCCCCAGGCGATCAGCTTGGCCAGGAAATTGTGGGCCAGGGCATCGCTCACGGCGGCGAAGCCCGCCGGCGAGGACAGTGACGCGTCCAGCGCCCAGAAGGCGAAGATCAGGCCGATGAAGAGGATGACGCCGGTGATGCGGTGAGCGATCGACGTCAGGGCGGGGAGGGGGAACTGTATCGTGGACAGATCCAGATTTACGGGTCGTTTGCTATTCACGGCTCTACACACTCTCTTGGCCCGCTCTTCTTCGTCCGACTAGGCCCGAGCGGGCGGTGGTTACGGGAAGGGACACGATCGTGGCCGAGTTGGACACGACCACCGACTCCTGCCAGTCGCGCGCTGAGATTATAGGGTCATCACCCCCTCATGACAAATGGACGCGGAGCCGGGTCGACCATGGTGGAAGGCCGAGTTATCGGCCTTGGCGCGGCCTGACCCGGGGTCCAGGGCACCGACGGAAGCCCGCGCGCCCGGTAATGGTGCAAGGCACCATTTATTGTACAAAATCATTGCAGGTTAAAGCCATTTGTACATCCATGAGCGCACAATGGTGGAATTGACAATCTCGAGGACGCTTCTATAGTGGGCGAACCTTTTCGCCGGCACCTGCAGCGAAAACACCCGATATCGTCCCCCCATGAACTCGAGAGGAGGCCAGTTATGGCTGACAGGAAAGCGACATTGACGGTAGATGGCCTGGACGACCCGATTGACCTGCCGATCTACTCCGGCTCCCTGGGCCCCGACGTCATCGACGTCCGCGGCCTCGGCGCCCAAGGCCTCTTCACCTACGACCCCGGCTTCATGGCGACCTCTTCCTGCCAGTCGGCGATCACCTATATCGACGGCGGCAACGGCGTGCTGCTGCACCGCGGCTATCCGATCGACCAGCTGGCGAAGTCGTCCAACTTCGTCGAGCTGTGCTACCTGCTGATGTTCGGCGAACTGCCCGACGATGACCAATACGCCGACTTCGAGTCGCGGATCAGCAACCACACCATGGTCCACGACCAGATCAACAACTTCTTCAAGGGCTTCCGCCGCGACGCCCATCCGATGTCGATCCTCTGTGGCGTGGTCGGCGGCCTGGCCGCCTTCTACCACGACCACCTGGACATCAACGTGCAGGAGGACCGCGAGATCAGCGCCATCCGCCTGATCGCCAAGATGCCGACCATCGCCGCGATGTCCTACAAGTACAATATCGGACAGCCGTTCAACTACCCGCGCAACGACCTGAACTATGCAGAGAACTTCCTCTACATGATGTTCAGCAATCCGTGCGAGGAGTACCGGATCAACCCGGTCTACGCCAAGGCCATGGACCGCATCTTCATGCTGCATGCGGACCATGAGCAGAACGCCTCCACCTCCACGGTGCGCCTGGCGGGCTCCACCGGCGCCAACCCCTTCGCCTGCATCAGTGCCGGCATCGCCGCCCTCTGGGGCCCGGCCCATGGCGGCGCCAACGAGGCGGTGCTCAACATGCTCGACGAGATCGGCGATGACTCCGAGGAGAACATCCAGCGCTTCGTCGACAAGGCCAAGGACAAGGACGACCCGTTCAAGCTGATGGGCTTCGGCCACCGGGTCTATCGCAACTTCGACCCGCGCGCCAAGGTGATGAAGGAGACCTGCGACGAGGTGCTGGCCGAGCTGGGCCTCGCCGACGATCCGCAGCTCAAGATCGCCAAGCGCCTGGAGCAGATCGCCCTGGAGGACGAGTACTTCATCGAGCGCAAGCTCTACCCGAACGTCGACTTCTACTCGGGCATCATCCTCAAGGCGATGGGCATCCCGAAGAACATGTTCACCGTGATCTTCGCGGTGTCCCGCACCATCGGCTGGATCTCCCACTGGAACGAGATGCTCAGCGACAGCTACAAGATCGGTCGCCCGCGTCAGCTCTACACCGGCCACACCCAGCGCGACTACCCGGCCAGCTAAGCCGCGAGCGCTACCGCCGAGACACCAAAGGCCGCCCCGGGGGCGGCCTTTTACGTGGCCGCCCCTCCAGGCCAGGAACCTGCTCGGCAGACCCCCTCCCCTCCTGGCGAGCCGCCAGAGCCACAGAGAACGCCGGCCAGCACCCGCCACGGGCGCCGCGTTCATGAGGCGCCCCACCACCCACACCCACCTGACGCCGGCGCTGCCGAACGCGCCGCACCGGCCGCCCCGGAACAACGCCCAGCAGAGAACGCCCCCGACTTCGCTCCAGGCGCCAGACATC
>JAWWBV010000218.1:0-4913 GCA_033720795.1 Halomonas sp.
AGGCTGAACGATGATACGCGTGCAGCGGGAGACCTTCGATGTCGGCGCCGAGCAGCGGGCGATCCTCGACGGTCGCAGCGATGTCGGGGCGGTGGTGAGCTTCACGGGGCTGGTGCGCGACTTCAACGAGCGCCCCGAGGTGCAGGCCCTGACCCTCGAGCACTACCCGGGGATGACCGAGGCCGCCCTCGAGGCGATCGTTCAGGACGCCGAGGGGCGCTGGCCGCTGCAAGGGGTGACGGTGATTCACCGGATTGGACGCCTCACCCCTGCGGACCCTATCGTGTTGGTAGTGGTCGCCAGTGCCCATCGCCGCGCCGCCTTCGAGGCCTGCGACTTCATCATGGACTATCTCAAGACCCGCGCTCCCTTCTGGAAGAAGGAGCACACGGCCAGCGGGGACTATTGGGTGTCGGAACGCGACGGCGATCATCATGACGCCCGTCGCTGGGAGTTCTCTTCATGACCGATGAACTGATCGACGATTTCGGCAGGCGGGTGAGCTATGTGCGCATCTCGGTCACCGATCGCTGTGACTTTCGCTGCGTCTACTGCATGAGCGAGGAGATGACCTTTCTCCCGCGGGCCCAGGTGCTGACCCTCGAGGAGCTGGCGACGGTGGCGCGCGCCTTTACCGAGCTGGGCGTGGAGAAGATCCGCCTGACCGGGGGCGAGCCCCTGGTGCGTCGCGACATCGATCGCCTGGTCGACGATATCGGCGCACTGCCCGGGCTCAAGGATTTCGCCATGACCACCAATGGCGCGAGCCTGCCCAAGTTCGCCGGTCGCCTGCGCGATGGGGGGCTCAAGCGGCTCAATATCAGCCTCGATTCCCTCGATCCCGAGCGCTTCCGGCGCCTGACCCGCACCGGCGACCTGCACAAGGTCATCGCGGGCATTCGGGCCGCCCGTGAGGCCGGCTTCGAGCGCATCAAGCTCAACGCGGTGATCCTCAAGGGGCGTAACGACGACGAGGTGATCGATCTGGTCGACTTCGCCCGCGCCGAGGGGCTCGACATCAGCTTCATCGAGGAGATGCCGCTGGGCGATGTTTCCGACCATTCCCGGGCCGAGACCTTCTGCTCGAGCGACGAGGTCCAGGCGCTCATCCAGACGCGCCATGAGCTGATTCCCACCACCGAATCGACCCCCGGGCCGTCACGCTACTTCATGATGCCCGACAGCGAGTCGCGGGTCGGCTTCATCTCGCCTCACAGCCACAACTTCTGCGACACCTGCAACCGGGTGCGCGTCACCGTGGAGGGGCGCCTGCTGCTGTGCCTCGGCAACGAGCACTCCGTGGACCTGCGCGCCGTCCTGCGCCGCTACCCGGGGGATATCGAGGCCGTGAAGTCGGCCATCGTGCGCGCCATGCCGCTGAAGCCGGAGCGTCATCACTTCACCACCGATGGGGATGTCCAGGTGGTACGCTTCATGAACATGACCGGCGGCTGAACCGTCACACGGTAAAGCCAGGCGAAGCCGGCAGGAATTTTCGGGCGACACTCTGGTGTCGCTCGCTGCTTTTTTCCCCCGCTAATCGCCGCACCTTCTCGGGAAGTTCAAACGTCGGCCGTGGAGGTTTGGCGATCATTTTGCTCCGCTAGATCCTCGCTTTTCTTCCAGCACTTCTTGCCAATGTGGTATCAGTGCATATACTTTTGACGTGTCATTAATCATTGCAACTTTCCAACATTCGGCATGGAGACCGCCAATGTCCAGCGAAACCCTGGAGCGTATCGCCCGCAACAAGAACGTGGCTCGTGCCGCGGCACGCCAGCTCAGCATGGAGCAGCTGCACAAGCTGGCCGAGGTCATCGGTGAGGTCATCGAGCAGAAGAAGGACGAGGAAGTTCAGCGCCAGGAAGAGGAAGCCGAGAAGGCCAGGAAGCTCGCCGAGATCCGCGAGCAGATCAACGAAGCCGGCCTTTCCCTGGATGATCTGGTGACCGAACAGCCTACCCGCAAGCGCGGTCGGCCGCCGAAGAACGGCAGCAAGTCGTAAGCCCAGTTACGCCGCGTTCTTCCTCGAGGCGTGGCAATGATCCGGAGGGCCCCGAGCCGATTGCTCCCACGATGAAGCTGAGAAGCCTTGTGGGAGCGGTGAAGTCTTGTGGGAGCGGTGCTCCCACGAAAGCCACTTGCGGGGTCTACGCTGACTATCACCGCCTCGATGAGTCGTTGCGTGATGTCAGAACCCCGCAGCCGTGATCTCCGAAAGGGTCGCCGTTCGATTCCCGGGTACTGCTATCTGCTGACCGTGGTGACCCACGATCGGGAACCGCACTTTCGCGATCCGGCCAAGGCGCAGCTGGCCTGTCGCTATCTGTATCGCGAGGCGGTGGCCAGGCACGCCGACACCCTGAGTTTCGTGTTGATGCCGGATCATCTGCACTGGCTGATTCGGCTTCAGGGATCGTCGATTTCCACCGTGGCGAAGCTCTACAAGGCCAAGGTGTCCCGCGACCTCGGCGAGGCGGTGTGGCAGCACGGTTTTCATGATCGGGCCCTTCGCAAGGAGGAGGATCTGAAAGCCATCGCGCGCTATATCGTGGCCAATCCTCTCAGGGCCGGCCTGGTCGACAGCATCATGGACTATCCCTACTGGAATGCCGCCTGGCTGTAGCCGGAGATGCGAGTGATTTGTTGTGGAAGCCTTTCCTTTCGCGGTGGTTTTTTGTGGGAGCGGTCGGTTCGACGCCTCGACTTGCGTCTCGATCCGCCGCGCAGCGGCTGTTGGGTTGATCCGGCCCCTGTGGGCGCGGATGCCTCCCATCGCGGTGCAAGCACCGCTCCCACAAAAACCCTCTGCACCTTGCTGAATCGCCGACTTGGCACTTGAAGAGCTTGAGGGCACTGCCCCCCTGTAGGAGCGACGCTCGCGTCGCGATCCGCCGCGAAGCGGCGGTGGGGTTGATCGGGCTCCTGTGGGCGCGGAGGCCTCCCGAGTCGAGGCGTCGAACCGGTCGCTCCCACAAGGAAAAGGCGGAGCCCTTGGCGATGCGAATCTTTCTTGACTTACTGGCCCGGTAGTTCCGCTTCCACGGCGAGGATCTGCAACTGCACCTCGGGGATCCGGTGCAGGTGATCGGCCAGCCAGCCGAGCAGCCTGGGCTGCAGCGCTAGTCGCAATTCCGCCAGGGAATCCACCTCGATCCCCTCCAGGCAGTCGTCGAGCCAGTCGGCGAAATCGGTCTCGTCCATGGGGCTCGCCTGGCTGGCATCGAGCATCAGTCGGCCGATCCGCGTCCAGCCGGTGTCGGTGGCGGCCACCGAGAGGGCGAGATAGAGACTGCCGTGGCGCGCGCGCTGTCCGCCGCCGGCGAGGCCCGGCAGGGCGGCGACCGCATCCTGGCTGATGATATGCGGCTGCTGGGGGTGGCGTGCCGTGAGGGAGAGGCCGTTGGCATCCAGGCGAATCAGGTCGCCGTTGGTCGGGATCACCGGGGCCTGAATGCCCAGCGACGTGGCCAGCGACTGGTGGGCCTGCTGGTGGCGGGCCTCGCCGTGTACCGGCAGCAGGTGGCGCGGCTTCACCCAGCCGTAGAAGGTGCGCAGCTCCTCCTCGGCCGGGTGGCCCGAGGCGTGCAGTTCGGGATGATTGTCCTCGTCGAAGAGGCTCACGCCGAAGTGCCGGAGCCCGGCCTTCAGCCGCTGGATCAGCCGCTCGTTGCCGGGAATCGCCTTGGCCGAGAAGATCACCGTGTCGCCGGTCATCAGCTCGAAGTGGGAGTGGCGGCCCCGGGAGAGCCGAGACAGCGCCGCCCGGGGCTCGCCCTGGCTGCCGGTGGCGATCACCAGGACCTCCTCGGGCGGCAGGTAGCCGAGATCGGCGACCGGGACCAGCGGCGGCAGGTCGTCCATGTAGCCCAGCTGGCGGGCCACGCCGACCATGCGTTCCATGGAACGCCCCATCAGGCTGACCCGACGCCCGCAGCGCCGGGCCGCGCGGCCGATGGCCAGCACCCGGGCCAGGTTGCTGGCGAAGCAGCTGACCACCACGCGGCCCTCGCACTGGGCGATGGTGCGGGTCAGGGCCTCGGCGACCTCGCCCTCGCTGCGTGAATGGCCGGGCAGCGGGGCGTTGGTGGAGTCGCCCACCACCAGGTCCACCGGGGCGATGGCGCGGAAGGTGGCGGCCGAGATCGGCGGGCCGATCAGCGGCTCGGGGTCGAGCTTCCAGTCGCCGGTGTGCAGCACCCGATGCTCCCCCGCGGCGATCAGCAGCGCGCAGCTCTCGGGAATCGAGTGGGTCAGCGGCAGGAACCGCAGGGTGAAGGGGCCGGTCTCCAGCGCCTCGCCGGGCTCGATCACCCGGATGGCGTCGGTGGCGAGGCCGCGCTCGACGAACTTGGCCCGCAGCAGGCCCGCCGCCAGCGGCGTGGCGTGGATCGGGCAGCCCCACCTTGGCCACAGCCAGGCGGCGGCGCCGATATGATCCTCGTGGCCGTGGGTGATGATCAGCGCCCGGGGCCGGATCGACAGCCGCTCGAGGGTGGCGAGATCGGGCACCTGCAGCGGATTGTCCGGCAGGTCCTGGCGGATCATCATGCCGCAGTCCACGGCGATCCAGTCGTCCTCGCCGCGTGCGTCCCGCTCGCCGAAACCGTAGAGGCTGAGGTTCATGCCGATCTCGCCGCAGCCTCCCAGCGGCAGGAAATGCAGCGGCGGGCGGCGGCGAGGACGGATCTGGACGCGGGGTTGTGGCATCGAGGAAGCGTGGGCCTGAAAACGTGTACGAACACTATACGGGATGGCCGCCGCGCCTCACAACGCGGCCATTCGGCGCAGGCCCGTCGCAGCGGCCGTCGTGGGCCGCCAGTCGCCGGAAAGCGCCTACTCGGGGACGTCCAGGGCGACCTGGGTGGCCAGCACCTGGCGCAGGAAGTCCCGCGTGCGAGGATCCCGGGGCG
>JAWWBV010000219.1:0-4876 GCA_033720795.1 Halomonas sp.
AACATCGCCAGCAGCGCGGCGCCCTCATAGCGGTTGATGCGCCCCGGCCGGCCGCGCCAGCCGATGGCGAAGAACGCCATCGTCGCGGTCATGACCGTCATCAGGCTCCAGTCGCGCAGCAGCACCTCGCCGCCGGCCTCGATGGGCGCGATCACCGCGGCCAGCCCCACCACCCCCAGGGTGTTGAAGAGGTTCGAGCCGACCACGTTGCCGAGCACCAGGTCATGCTCGCCCCGGCGCAGGGCGCTGATCGAGGAGGCGAGCTCCGGCAGCGAGGTGCCCACGGCCACCACCGTCAGGCCGATCACCAGGTCGCTGACGCCGAAACCCTGGGCGATGGCCACCGCCCCCCACACCAGCACCCGGGAGCTGACCACCAGCAGCACCAGGCCCACGCCGGTCCAGACCAGCCCGGCCTTCAGCGACATGGGGTGGGCCTGCAGGCTCTCCTCGGTCTCGGCGCCGAGCACGTCGCTCCCCTGGCGCATGCCGAGATAGATGCTGTAGCCGATGAAGGCGGCCAGCAGCCCCAGCAGCAGCGCGCCCTCCCAGCGCTCGATCACGCCGCTCCACAGCAGCGCGGCGGTGCCCAGGGTGACGGCGCCCAGCACCGGCAGCTCGCGACGCACCACGCCGGAGTGCACCGCCAGGGGCGAGATCAGCGCCACCAGGCCCAGGATCAGGCCGATGTTGGCGATGTTGGAGCCGTAGGCGTTGCCCAGCGCCAGGCCGGGATTGCCCTGGCTGGCCGCCAGGGCCGAGACCACCAGCTCCGGGGCCGAGGTGCCGAAGCCGATCACCAGCATGCCGATCAGCAAGGGCGAGAGCCCCAATCGCGCCGAGGTCGCCGCGGCCCCGTCGACGAAGCGCTCGGCGCTCCACACCAGCAGGACCAGGCCTGCCACCACCGCCATCGCGGGCACTATCATGTCGTCTCCTCGGGTACATTCAGGCGTGCATGTTTGACTATGGTGCCCCCCGCGTCAACGTGACACACTTTCCCGGTGACGACACCACCGCCAGGAGCCCCCCATCGCCGTGCCCAGGCCAGTCCTACGCGCCCCCACCCTGCCCCGCGGAACCCCGCTGGTGGATCGCTCGCCGCCGGAGACGCGCACCTCGCGGCGCCGGCTGCGGGCCTGCCACGAGTGCGACTGGATGACGGCCCTGCCGCCGCTGCACGGCGGCGAGAGGGCCGAGTGCCCGCGCTGCGGCCATGTGCTGGCCACCCGCCACCACCGGCCGGCCCAGCGCAGCATGGCGCTGGCGCTGGCCTCGCTGGTCGCCCTGGCGCTGGCCGTCTCCTTCCCCTTCATCAGCTTCACCGTCAGCGGCATCGGCAACCAGATCGAGCTGACCCAGACCGCCACCACCCTGATCGGCTTTCACCAGCCGCTGGTGGCGATCGCGGTGGTGCTGACCATCGGCGTGCTGCCCGCCGTCTACCTGGTGGGCGTGGTGTGGCTGCAGGCCGGGCTGCTGCGCGGGGAGCCGCTGCCGGCGAGCCGCAGCATCGCCCGCTCGCTGGCCCACCTGCACCCCTGGATGATGGCCGACGTCTTCATCGTCGGCGCCCTGGTGAGCCTCATCAAGATCGCCGCCATGGCCGAGGTGGGGCTCGGCATCTCCTTCTGGGCCTTCTGCGCCTTCGCGCTGCTGCTGCTGCTGACCACCCAGTCGCTGGACGCCGACTGGATGTGGTTCTCCCTGGCCGGCGAGCCCCTGGCGCCGGAGGGCGCCCGCACCGGCGAGACCGCCGCCCCCCAGGGGCTCGCCGGCTGCGCCACCTGCGGCCTGGTCAACCGCCTCGACGACGCCGGCCACGGCCGCTGCCGCCGTTGCAGCGAGCGCCTGCATGCCCGCAAGCCCGACAGCCTGCAGCGCACCTGGGCGCTGCTGGCGGCCGCCACGCTGATGTACCTGCCGGCCAACCTCTACCCGATCATGACCACCACCAGCCTCGGCCACGATACCCCCTCCACCATCATCGGCGGCGTGGTGCAGCTGCTGCAGATGGGCTCCTGGCCGGTGGCGGTGGTGATCTTCGTCGCCAGCGTGATCGTGCCGGTGGGCAAGCTGGTGGCCCTGGCCTGGCTCTGCCTGGTGGTGAAGCGCAGCGACGAGCTCAACGCGGCGACCCGCACGCGGCTCTTCCGGCTCACGGAATTCATCGGCCGCTGGTCGATGGTCGATGTCTTCGTGGTGGCGATCCTGGTGGCGCTGATCCGCGCCGGCGCCCTGCTGTCGATCACCCCCGGCCCCGCGGCCCTGGCCTTCGGCGCGGTGGTGGTGCTGACCATGCTCGCCGCCATGACCTTCGACCCCCGACTGCTCTGGGATGCGCCGCTGCCGCGTGATGCCCGACCCGCCCAAGGAGCGACGCCATGACCGACACCCCCGCCCCGCCCGAGCGAGACGGGCACCGCGCCCGCGCCACGCCCCAGGCCCGGTTGTCGCCGATCTGGATCGTGCCCATCGTGGCGATCCTGATCGGCGCCTGGCTGGTGTTCGACAACTACCGCAGCCGCGGGCCCCAGATCACCCTGGTCACCGACAGCGCCGAGGGCATCGAGGCAGGCAACACCCTGATCAAGACTCGCAACGTCGAGGTCGGGCGGGTCGAGCGGGTGCACCTCTCGGACGACCTGACCCGGGCGGTGATCACCGCCCGCATGAGCCCGGACACCGGCGACATGCTGGTCGAGGACAGCCGCTTCTGGGTGGTCAAGCCGCGCATCGGTCGCGAGGGCATCAGCGGCCTGGGCACGGTGCTCTCCGGCGCCTACATCCAGCTCGAGCCGGGGCAGAGCGAGATCGATGCCCGGGAGTTCGAGGTCAGCGACCAGCCGCCGGTCTCGCCGGCCGGCGCCGAGGGGCTGCGCATCAACCTGATCAGCCAGCTCGGCGACGCGCCGAGCGTCGGCGACCCGGTCACCTTCCAGGGGCTCACCGTGGGCCGCGTCGAGGAGGCCAACTTCGACGGCACCACCCGACGCATGCATCATCGCCTCTTCATCGAGAGCCCCTATCATGACCTGGTCACCGACGGCACCCGCTTCTGGGCCGCCAGCGGGGTGGACCTGCGCCTCGACTCCGAGGGCTTCCGGGTCAAGATCGACTCCATGGAGGCGCTGCTCGGCGGCGGCGTCACCTTCGGTGTGCCCGAGGACCTCCCCCAGGGACAACCCGTGGAGGAAGACACCACCTTCACCCTCTATGCCGACGAGGAGAGCGCCCGCCAGGGCACCTTCAGCCGCTACCTGGAGTACGTGCTGCTGATCGAGGACACCGTGCGCGGCCTCTCCCGGGGGGCGCCGGTGGAGTTTCGTGGCGTGCGGGTCGGCACCGTGGCCGCCGTCCCCTGGCAGTTCACCGCCCCCCAGCCCGACTCCCGTGACAACTTCGCCATCCCGGTGCTGATCCGCATCGAACCCCAGCGCCTGGGCGTCGACGCCGAGTCACTCGATCTCGAGCAGTGGCGGGCGCGCTTCGAGCGGCTCTTCGGGCTGGGGCTGACGGCGTCGCTGAAGAGCGGCAGCCTGCTCACCGGGGCGCTGTTCGTCGACCTCAACTTCCAGCGCGACGAGGACGGTAGCGCCGAGGTCGACTACGTCGCCGAGACCTTCGCCGAGCGCACCGTCTTCCCCACCACCTCCAGCGGCCTCGCCCAGATCCAGGCGCAGGTGACGGCCCTGCTCGACAAGCTCAATGGCCTGGAGATCGAGCCGCTGCTGGCCGGGCTCGACCGCAACCTCGACGCCTCCCAGGCCACCCTCGAGGAGGTCAATGCCCTGACCGCAAGCGTGCGCGGCCTGGTCGAGGAGCCCGGCATGCGCGAACTGCCCGGCAACCTCAATGCGACCCTCGAGGCGCTGCGCACCACCCTGGACGGTGTCTCGCCCCAGTCCCGCGCCTACCGCGACGTCAGCGCGACGCTCGAGCAGCTCGAGCGCCTGCTGCGCGACCTGCAACCCACCGCGCGCACCCTGCGCGACAACCCCAGCGCCCTGCTCTTCGACCGCCTGGACACCGAGGACCCGATCCCCCGGGCACCGACCTCTCCCCCGCAAGGAAGCTCGCCATGACCGTCATCAAGGGCCTGGCCGCCGCCCTGGCCACGCTGTGGCTGGCCGGCTGTGCCATCGAGCCCCCGCCGTCCAACCGCTACACCCTCCCGGATGACGCCCTGGCGGCTCCCCCTCGCGTTGCCGGGACGGAGGCCGCCCACCAACTGGTCGTCGCCCGACCGACGCTCGCCCGGTTCCTCGAGGTCGACGGCCTGGTCCTGCAGCTCGACGACATCACCCTCAACGAGGCAAGCCAGCACCTCTGGGCCGAGCCCCTCGGGCTGCAGCTCGAACGCCGCCTCAAGGCGCGCCTGGCCGCCCGCCTGCCGGATACCCGCATTCTCGGCGAGGCCGCGGACGATCGCCGAGAGCCTGCCGCCACCCTGCGCCTGACGGTGGACCGTTTCCACGGTCGCTTTGATGGCCAGGCGGTGGTGGCGGGCCGGTGGCAGCTGCGCGACGCCGAGGGCAGGCTCGAGGCGCTTGCCCCCTTCGCGGTCGAGGTGCCCCTGGCGCGGGACGGCTACCCCGCCCTGGTGCGCGCCCTGGGCCGCGGCTGGGACGACGTGGTCGACGAGATCGCCGGGGAAATCAAACGGCTGCGCTGACGCACGCGCTGTGGCATAATGCGCCCCACGCGGCGATCGATGGTCCCTCCTGCCGCGCCAGATTCCTTTTCCACGCCTTGGCCAGGGACTGACCGCATCGATACGACGCGGCGCGACCAGGGCGTCTCTGCGGAGACCGCATGACCTTTTCCGACCTCGGCCTGCGTGCCGAACTGCTCCGTGCCGTCGAGGCACAGGGCT
>JAWWBV010000220.1:0-4860 GCA_033720795.1 Halomonas sp.
CCAATCTGCTGCGCCTGCTGACGCTGGACCCCGAGGTGCAGACCCTGCTCGAGCGGGGCGACCTGGACATGGGGCACGCCCGGGCGCGGCGGGCGCGGTCGGGCGCCAAGCAGCGCCGGGCCGCCCACGAGGTGGTCAACAAGGACCTCACCGTTCGCGCGACCGAGGCGCTGGTCAAGCGTCTGGCCAACGGTGAGCCGGCCAGGCCCACCCCCGAGGCGCCGTCCGCAGACGTGGCCGGGCTGGAGACGCGGCTCGCCGAGGTGCTGGGGGCGCCGGTCAAGATCCAGCACGGGCGCGGCGGCAAGGGGCGCGTGACGATTCGCTACGCCAGCCTCGATGAGCTCGACGGGATCCTCGAGCACATCCGTTAGCGGGCCGTTGGTGCGGCGATCAGCCATTAGCCGGCTAAACATGCTGGGCGAATTTATCGACTTTTAGTCGTAGAGCAACGAGATATCGCGGCTCATGGCGGCGTCCTCGGTTGAAGCTTCAGTGGGGCTTCCCTATAATCGCGCCGGACCTTTCGTTGACTCGCGCGCGGCGAGGCGCAGCGAAGCAGAGGGGTCGCCGACCAACGCTAGCGTGAACGGAGACCCCCATGGCAGCCAGGAACCGGCGCCCCAGCCTGCGACCACTGTGGGTCGCACAGCTCGCCGCCATGGCGCTCATGGTCGGCGTCGCTGCCGGGGTCAAGGGCCCCGCCGATGCCGTCTCGGTCCTGGTGGGAAGCGCCGTGGCGCTGCTGCCCAATGTCTACTTCGCCTGGCGCGTATTTCGCCACCGCGGCGGTCGCCAGGCGCGTCGCGCGGTACACGGCCTCTACCGTGCGGCGGCCGGAAAGTTTGGTTTGACAGTGGCACTCTTCGCACTGGTGTTCATCTCAGTGCCCCTCTCAAATCATGCTTTATTCTTTGGCGCTTATGTGGTGACCCTGTTCGCGTACTGGCTGGCCTCCTGGCTGGTGACGCGTCAGACACCCAACTGAAATCGAGGCAGCTCATGGCAGGCAACAACTCGACTCCCACGGAGTATATCCAGCACCACCTGCAGAATCTGACCTACGGCTACCATCCCGAAAACGGCTGGTCCCTGGCGCACTCGGCCGCCGAGGCGCAGGAGATGGGCTTCTGGGCCATCCACCTGGACTCCATGGGCTGGTCGCTGGCGATGGGCGCGCTGTTCATCTGGCTGTTCCGCATGGTCGGCAAGGCCGCCACCACCGGCGTGCCCGGCAAGCTGCAGTGCGCCATCGAGATGGTCTTCGAGTTCGTCGAGGGCACGGTGCGCGGCGCCTTCCTGCACGGCCGTAACGCGCTCATCGCCCCGCTGGCGCTGACGCTGTTCGTCTGGATCTTCCTGATGAACCTGCTCAAGCTGGTGCCCGTGGACCTGGCCCCGCAGCTGTTCGCCAAGTTCGGCGTCGAGTACATGAAGCTCGTGCCGACCACCGACCCCAACGTCACCCTCGGCATGGCCCTGGGCGTGTTCTGCCTGATCATCTACTACAGCATCAAGGTCAAGGGCGCCGGCGGCTTCGTCAAGGAGCTCTCGTTCACCCCGTTCAACCACTGGTCGCTGATCCCCTTCAACCTGGTCATGGAGCTCATCGGCCTGCTGGTCAAGCCGCTCAGCCTCGGTCTGCGTCTCTTCGGCAACATGTTCGCCGGTGAGGTCATCTTCCTGCTGATCGCGCTGCTGCCGTTCTGGGTCTCCTGGACGCTGAACGTGCCTTGGGCCATCTTCCACATTCTGGTCATCACCCTGCAGGCGTTCATCTTCACCGTCCTGACGGTGGTCTACCTGAGCGCGGCTCATGAGCATCACTGAATCACGTAACACCCGCTAAACCCTTGAACCTAAACGTAAACTCGATAGGAGCATCACCATGGAACTCGTCTACATTGCTGCCTCCCTCATGATCGGCCTGGGCGCACTGGGTACCGGTATCGGCTTCGCCCTGCTGGGTGGCAAGCTGCTCGAAACCACCGCTCGCCAGCCGGAGCTGGGTGACCAGCTGCAGACCAAGACCTTCCTGATGGCGGGCCTGCTGGACGCCGTGCCCATGATCGGCGTCGGCATCGCGATGTACCTGATCTTCGTCGTCGCCGGTTAACGTTTGGCACACCGGGCGCACCGCGCTCGGTTTGCTTGTTTCCGGACGCCACGAATCTGTCAGAGGTACGTCCCTGTGAATATCAACATGACGCTAATCGGACAGATGATCGCCTTCGCGATCTTCGTCGGATTTTGCATTAAGTTTGTGTGGCCGCCGATCAGCAACGCGCTCCATGAGCGTCAGAAGAAGATCGCCGACGGCCTGGACGCGGCTAGCCGCGCCTCGCGTGACCTGGAGCTGGCCGAAGAGCAGGCCGGCGAGACGCTGCGCGAGAGCAAGGAACAGGCCGCCGAGATTCTGGAGCAGGCCCACAAGCGGTCCAGCCAGATGATCGAGGAGGCGCGTGACCAGGCGCGCCAGGAAGGCGAGCGGATGATCGCTCAGGCCAAGTCCGAGATCGATCAGGAAGTGAATCGCGCGAAGGAAGATCTGCGGGTGCAGGTGTCGCGTCTCGCCATCGTGGGTGCGGAGCGGATCCTGGAAGCCTCCATCGACGAGAAGAAGCACGGCAAGCTCGTCGACAAACTCGCCAACGAGCTTTGAGGAGGTGACCCATGGCGGAAACGTCTACCGTCGCACGACCCTATGCCAAGGCGGCCTTCGAGTACGCCGTTGAGCAGCAGGCACTGGGTGACTGGGCCCGGATGCTCGAGACCGCGGCGCATGTCGTCACCGATGACGACATGCAGCGCCGCGTGCTCGGCAACCCGCAGCTGTCGAGCACCCAGAAGGCCGATGTGGTCGTCGACGTCTGTGGCGACGCCGTGAGCGACGCCGTCCGCAACTTCCTGCGCCTGGTCGGCCAGAAGGGCCGCCTGGCGGCGCTTCCGGCCATCGTCGAGCAGTTCACCATGCTCAAGGCCCAGCAGGAGAAGCGCATGGACGTGAACATCGTCTCTGCCTTCCCGCTGGATGATAAGCAGCAGGACAAGCTCGCGAGTGCACTGGCCAAGCGTCTGAACCGCGAAATCTCCATTACCACTCAGGTGGATTCCACCCTCCTGGGAGGCGTCATCCTGCGTGCCGGCGACACCGTCATCGACGGCTCGGTACGCGGTCGACTGAACCGCCTCCACGAGGCCCTTTCCGCCTGAGTCTGAGGGACATGGCATGCAGCAACTGAATCCTTCCGAGATCAGCGACATCATCAAGCAGCGTATCGAGAAGCTGGATGTCGCATCCGAAGCCCGCAATCAGGGCACCATCGTCAGCGTGTCTGACGGTATCGTGCAGATCCACGGCCTGGCCGACGCGATGTTCGGCGAGATGATCGAGTTCCCCGGCGGCATCTATGGCATGACGCTGAACCTCGAGCGCGACAACGTCGGCGCCGTGGTGCTGGGCGACTACCTGCAGCTCGAAGAGGGCATGACCGCCCAGTGCACCGGGCGCATCCTCGAGGTGCCGGTGGGTCCCGAGCTCGCCGGCCGCGTGGTGGACGCCCTGGGCAACCCCATCGACGGCAAGGGCGATCTCAACACCAAGATGACCGACGCGGTGGAGAAGGTCGCCCCCGGCGTCATCACCCGTCAGTCCGTCGACGAGCCGATCCAGACCGGTTTCAAGTCCATCGACGCCATGGTGCCGATCGGCCGCGGTCAGCGTGAGCTGATCATCGGCGACCGCCAGATCGGCAAGTCCGCCATCGCCATCGATGCGATCATCAACCAGAAGGGCAAGGGCGTCACCTGCGTCTACGTGGCCATCGGCCAGAAGCAGTCGACCATTGCCAACGTGGTGCGCAAGCTCGAAGAGCACGGCGCCATGGAACACACCATCGTGGTCGCCGCCGGCGCCGCCGATCCGGCCCCGATGCAGTTCCTCGCCGCCTACTCCGGCTGCACCATGGGCGAGTACTTCCGCGACCGCGGTGAAGACGCCCTGATCGTCTACGACGATCTCTCCAAGCAGGCCGTGGCCTATCGCCAGGTCTCCCTGCTGCTGCGCCGCCCGCCGGGTCGCGAGGCCTTCCCGGGCGACGTCTTCTACCTCCACTCCCGCCTGCTCGAGCGTGCGGCTCGCGTGAACGCCGACTACGTCGAGAAGTTCACCAATGGCGAGGTGAAGGGCAAGACCGGTTCGCTGACGGCCCTGCCGATCATCGAGACCCAGGGCGGCGACGTCTCTGCCTTCGTGCCGACCAACGTGATCTCGATCACCGACGGTCAGATCTTCCTCGAGACCGACCTGTTCAACTCGGGCATCCGTCCGGCTATCAACGCCGGCCTCTCGGTGTCCCGTGTCGGCGGCTCGGCCCAGACCAAGATCATCAAGAAGCTCGGCGGCAGCGTGCGTCTGGCCCTGGCCCAGTACCGCGAGCTGGCGGCCTTCGCCCAGTTCGCCTCCGACCTGGACGAGGCGACCCGCAAGCAGCTGGAGCACGGTCAGCGCGTCACCGAGCTGATGAAGCAGTCCCAGTATGCCCCGATGTCCGTGGCCGAGATGGCCGTCTCCCTGTATGCCGCCAACGAGGGGCACCTGGAGGACGTCGAGGTCAACAAGGTGCTGGCCTTCGAGCGCGCGCTGCAGGACTACATGAAGTCCGAGCACGCCGATCTGCTCGAGACGATCAACCAGACCGGCGACTACAGCGACGAGATCAAGGCGGGCCTCAAGGCCGGCCTCGAGAAGTTCAAGGCCACTCAGAGCTGGTAATGCCGACGGCCCGCTCCTCCGGGGCGGGCCCTGGAGCTTTCTGAGGGCCACGAACGATAAGGTAGATCGCTATGGCAGCTGCAAAA
>JAWWBV010000221.1:0-4849 GCA_033720795.1 Halomonas sp.
GCAGGGCAACGTCGACGAGCACGAGATGCACCGGGTGCTCAACTGCGGCATCGGCATGGTGATCGTGGTACCGGCGGAGAAGGCCGACCAGGCCCGCGCCCACCTGCAGGCCCAGGGCGAGACGGTCCACCGCATCGGGGTGATCACCGCCCGGGGCGAGGACGACGAGCCGGTCCAGCTGGAGAACCTCGAGGCATGAGCGGGACCGACTACCAGAGCGACACCCTGAACGCCTTCACCCCCGAGCCCAGCGAGGCGCGGCGGGTGGTGGTGCTGATCTCCGGCAGCGGCAGCAACCTCCAGGCGCTGATCGACGCCCAGGCGCATGACGAGCTGGGCGGCGAGATCGTCGCGGTGATCTCCAACCAGCCGGACGCCTACGGCCTGCAGCGCGCCCGGGACGCCGGCATCGACGCCGTCGCCCTGCCCCATCGCGAGTACGACAGCCGCGAGGCCTACGACGGCGCGCTGATCAAGGTGATCGAGCGCCACGAGCCCGACCTGATCGTGCTGGCCGGCTTCATGCGCATCCTCACCCCGCGCTTCGTCAACCGCTTCCTGGGCCGGATGCTCAACATCCACCCCTCGCTGCTGCCCGCCTACACCGGGCTGCACACCCACGCCCGGGCGCTGGCCGACGGCGTCAGCGAGCACGGCTGCAGCATCCACTTCGTCACCGAGGAGCTCGACGGCGGCCCGGTGGCCCTGCAGGCCGAGGTGGCCGTGGCCCCGGACGAGACCGAGGAGAGCCTGCAGGCCAAGGTCCAGGCCCGGGAGCACCTGATCTACCCGATCGCCGTGCGCTGGTTCCTGGAGGGACGCCTGCAGCTCAAGGGCGAGGCGGCGGCCATGGACGGCGTCGCGCTGCCGTCCACCGGCATGCGCCTCTCCCACGCCGACGCCGCCGAGGAGCTCGACGAGGACGTCGAGGAGTAAGGCCAAGCGGCCAAGCGGCCAAGCGGCAGCCTGACATCGCCCGAAGCAAAAGAAGACCCTCAAGGCCTCGGCCTTGGGGGTCTTCTTGTAGCTCGGCGCTTATAGCTCGGCGCTTGTAGCTCGGTGGTGTCACGTCCGCGGCAGGGTCACGCCGCGCTGTCCCATGTACTTGCCACCGCGGTCCTTGTAGGAGGTCTCGCAGACCTCGTCGGACTCCAGGAACAGCATCTGCGCCACGCCTTCGTTGGCGTAGATGCGCGCCGGCAGGTTGGTGGTGTTGGAGAACTCCAGGGTCACGTGTCCCTCCCACTCGGGCTCCAGCGGCGTCACGTTGACGATGATGCCGCAGCGGGCGTAGGTGGACTTGCCCAGGCAGATGGTCAGCACGCTGCGCGGGATGCGAAAGTACTCCACGGTGCGCGCCAGGGCGAAGGAGTTGGGCGGAATCACGCAGGCATCGCCCTTGATGTCGACGAAGCTCTTCTCGTCGAAGCCCTTGGGGTCCACCACCGCCGAATGGATGTTGGTGAAGACCTTGAACTCGTCGGCGCAGCGCACATCGTAGCCGTAGCTGGACGTCCCGTAGGAGATCACTCGCCGCTCGTTCACGTAGCGCACCTGGTCGGGCTCGAAGGGCTCGATCATGCCTTCCTGCTCGGCCATGCGGCGGATCCATTTGTCGGATTTGATGCTCATCGAGACGTCCTGAAGCTGTCTGGTGGAAAACGCGCGGTAGGGAACCACGGCGCAAGAAAAACCGGGGCCACATCATAGCGGCCCCGGGCGGGAAGGTCACGGCAACTCGCCCTGGGCGGGGGATGCCGGGCGAGCGGCTCTTCACTCGCCGAAGGAGATCTCCGGCCCGTCGGGCGCCTGGCCCTCGACCTGCTCGGCCACCTGGCGGGCCATGTCGCGAAAGCCGGTGGTCACCTCGCTCTCGGGCTCGGCGACTACGGTGGGGCGACCGCCATCGACCTGCTCGCGGATCGCCAGGCTCAGCGGCAGCCGTCCGAGCACGCGAGTCTCGTACTCGGCGGCGATGCGCTCACCGCCACCCTCGCCGAAGATCGGTTCGCTGTGGCCACACTGGGAGCAGGTGTGCAGGCTCATGTTCTCGACCACGCCGAGCACCGGCACGTTGACCTTGCGGAACATCTCGATGCCCTTGCGGGCGTCGAGCAGCGCGATGTCCTGGGGGGTGGTCACGATCACCGCGCCGTCCACCGGCACCTTCTGGGCCAGGGTCAGCTGGATGTCGCCGGTGCCCGGCGGCATGTCGATGAACAGGTAGTCGAGATCGTCCCAGGCCGTCTGGGTGAGCATCTGCTGGAAGGCCCCGGCCACCATCGGCCCGCGCCACACCATGGGCTCGCGGACGTCGGCCAGGAAGGCCATGGACATGGCCTGGATGCCGTGGGCCTCGAGCGGCCGGAAGCGGTTCTCGCCCGCGGACTGGGGGCGCACGCCCTCGCCCACTCCCAGCATCTGGGCCTGGCTGGGCCCGTAGATGTCGGCGTCCAGGATGCCGACCCGGTAGCCCTCGGCGGCCATGGCCAGCGCCAGGTTGACGGTGACGGTGGACTTGCCCACGCCTCCCTTGCCGGATGCCACGGCGACGATATGCTTGACCCCTTCGATCACGGATCGCTCCTTCTGCTGTTGGGCGTTGCCACGCGAGCGGCATGAGCGGCCAGTATACCCGTCGGGTCGCCCCGCCATGCAATGCCTGCTCGTCGATGCCTGCCTTGCCCTCTCGCCCTGCTCTCCTGCCCGACAACGAAAACGGCGAGCCGAGGGCTCGCCGTGGGGCAGGACAGGAAGTGGCTTCCTGGAAGGTCAGTCGGTGTTGGCATCCTGGGCGGCCTCGGCCTTCGGCGGCTCCTCGGCCCCGGCATCCTCGCCACCCTCGGGCTGGACGCTCTGCTCCAGCTCGTCCAACTCGCTGCGCCAGGTCTCGAGCTGGCCGTCCAGCCGCTCGAGCTTGGACTGGCGCGAGGCGACCTGGGCGTCGAGCTCGGCCACCTCCTCGCGGCCGACCTTGATCGCGACCTCGAGATCCTTGAAGGTCTCGCGGGCCTGCTCGACGCTCGAGCGGGCCTCTTCCAGCTCGCCCTGGGTCGCCTCGAGGGCCTCGGCGGCCTCGTTGCGGCTCGCCTCGAGCTCGGCGATCTCCTGCTCGAGGGCATCGCGCTCCTGCTGCAGGGCCGACAGCGCCTCGTCGACCTCCGCCTGGCGCTGCTCGGACGCGGCGATCTGCTGCTTGAGCTCGTCGAGCCGCGCCAGCGCCTCGTCACGGGCGGCGACCGCCTCGCTGCGCTCCTGCTCGGCCTGCTGGCGGGCCTGCTCGGCTTCCTGGCGGGCCTGTTCGGCGGCCTGACGCGCCTCCTCGGCCTTCTGGCGAGAGGCCTGGGCCTCGTCACGCGCCTCGGCGGCTTCGCGACGCGCCGCCTGGGTGGCCGCCAGCTCCTCCTCGGCGCTGGCCAACGCCGCCCGGCGCTCCTCCAGGTCGGCCTCGGCGGACGACACGGAGGCCTGGGCCACCTCGAGCTCGGTCTGGGCCGCGTCGATCTCGGCGCGCACGCCCTCCAGCTCGGCCTCGGCGGCCTGGAGCTGCTCGTCGAGCTCGGCACGGCGCGCCTCGAGGTCGTCGATATTGCCGGCCTCGCTCTGCAGCGACTCGACGCGCTCGGTGAGCGACGCGTTGTCGGCCTGCACGGTGTCGAGGCGCTGACGCAGCGACTCCAGGGCCTCGTTGCTGGAACTGGCGCTCGACTGCGCCATCAGCGCCCAGATCAATGCCACCGCCGCCACGGCCGTCAGGCCCTTGACGCGGTTATCCTTGAACAGCTCACTCATCGACGTATCCGCCATCGGCGAGTCCCCCTGCATGGTTGGGTATCGGTCGCCGGCCACCCTCGACCGGCCATCATGGTGTCGCCTTCCAGCATACACGCCCGAACGGCGACCGCCACCCGAGCGACGACCAAGGTGTCAATTTGGTCAGGACTCCACCTTGCCTCGCAGGGCCTTGTGCCGACCGCGCTTCTTCTTGCTGTCCAGCCGGCGCTGCTTGGCGCCCTTGCTGGGCCGGGTGGCAATGCGCTTCTTCGGCGCATACATCACGCTCTTGATCAGCGCCTTGAGCCGCGCCAGGGCCTCGGCGCGATTGCGCTCCTGGGTGCGGTGGCTCTGGGCCTTGATGATCACCACGCCGTCGCGGGTGATGCGCTGATCGCCCAGCGCCAGCAGCTTCTCCTTGAAGCCCTCGGGGAGGCTGGAGGCCCGGATATCGAAGCGCAGATGAATCGCCGTGGCGACCTTGTTGACGTTCTGCCCGCCGGCGCCCTGGGCGCGCACCGCCTGCATCTCGATCTCGTGGTCGGGAATCGTCACTTGGCGCGAGAGTTCCAGCATGCTGTCTGCCTTGTCAGGGAAAAGAGGCCCGACGCCAACGGCCGCCGGGCAGGGAAACGATCAGCTGGCCAGCCAGATCCGGTGCTTCGCGCCCTTGCCGGGGCGGTGGGCACGCACGGTGATCTCCTCGACCAGCAGGCCGACGCGGCGCAGCCGCTCGGTGAAGGCCGGGTCCTGCCCCGCCGACCAGACCGCGAGCACCCCGTCGGGACGCAGGGCCTGCTGGGCCGCGGCGAGCCCCCGGGGCGAATAGAGCCAGTCGTTCTCGCGCCGCGTAAGCCCCTCGGGGCCGTTGTCCACGTCGAGCATGATGGCGTCGAAGCCGCCGGGCTCGGCGCGCAGCAGCTCACCCACGTCGCCCAGGCTCACTCGCGTACGGGGATCGTCGAGGGGGCGCCCGGCGGCCGCCCCGAGCGCTCCGCGATTCCAGTCCAGCACGCCGGGGACCAGCTCCGCGACGACCACCTCGGCATCCTCGCCGAGCGCCGTCAGGGCGGCC
>JAWWBV010000222.1:0-4832 GCA_033720795.1 Halomonas sp.
CTGGCCGTCCACCAGCGGATAGCGGTAGCTGAACGGCTGGGCCATCAGCACCATGGCCTCGTAGCAGGCGCTGTCGCCGTGAGGGTGGAACTTGCCCAGCACGTCGCCGACGGTGCGCGCCGACTTCTTGTACTTGGCGCTGGCCGAGAGCGCCAGCTCGCGCATGGCATAGACGATGCGCCGCTGCACCGGCTTCATGCCGTCGCCGATGTGCGGCAACGCCCGGTCGAGGATGACGTACATCGAGTAGTCGAGGTACGCCTTCTCGGTGTACTCGCGGAGGGACAGGCGTTCGACGTCGCCCTCCGCCACCTGGATATCCATGGTCATGGGTTCGGGGCCCTATCTGCCATCATGGAAACTTCGCGGACCTTGCCCGCACGAATCAAAGCCTTGAAGAGAGAAGAACGGCGCTTCGCGCCTGGAAGAAGGAAGAAAACTCGAAAACTCTTCCCTCTTGCCTCTTCCCTCTTACACCTCTATCTCGGCGAGGTTGCCGTAGTCCTCCAGCCAGCTCTTGCGGTCGGCGGCCCGCTTCTTGGCCAGCAGCATGTCCATCATCTCCAGGGTGCCGTCGCCGGCCTCCCGGGTCAGCTGCACCAGCCGGCGGGTCTCGGCGGCCATGGTGGTCTCGCGCAGCTGCAGCGGGCTCATCTCGCCGAGGCCCTTGAAGCGCTGGACGTTGGGGGTGCCGCGCCGCCCCTCGAGCTGGCGCAGGATGGCAGCCTTCTCGCTCTCGTCGAGGGCGTAGAAGACCTCCTTGCCCAGGTCGATGCGGTACAGCGGCGGCATCGCCACGAACACATGGCCGGCATCCACCAGCGCCGGGAAGTGACGCACGAATAGCGCACACAGCAGGGTGGCGATGTGCAGGCCGTCGGAGTCGGCATCGGCCAGGATGCAGATCTTGTGGTAGCGCAGCTTCGACAGGTCGTCGCTGCCCGGGTCCATGCCCACGGCCACGGCGATGTCGTGGACCTCCTGGGAACCGTAGATGTCGTGGGACTCGACCTCCCAGGTGTTGAGGATCTTGCCGCGCAGCGGCAGGATCGCCTGGGTCTCGCGGTTGCGCGCCTGCTTGGCGCTGCCCCCGGCCGAATCGCCCTCGACCAGGAAGAGCTCGCTGCCGGCCGGGTCCTGGCCCGAGCAGTCGGCGAGCTTGCCGGGCAGCGCCGGCCCGGAGGTGACCTTCTTGCGCGCCACCTTCTTCGAGCTCTTCTGGCGACGCTGGGCCGCGCTGATGACGAGCTCGGCCAGCGTCTCGGCCTGGTCGACGTGGTGGTTGAGCCACAGCGAGAAGGCGTCCTTGACCACCCCGGAGACGAAGCCCGCCACGGTGCGCGACGACAGCCGCTCCTTGGTCTGGCCGGCGAACTGCGGGTCGAGCATCTTCACCGAGAGCACGTAGGAGACCCGCTCCCAGAGATCCTCGGCGGTCAGCTTGACGCCCCGCGGCAGCAGGCTTCGGTACTCGCAGAACTCGCGCAGCGCCTCGAGCAGGCCCGAGCGCAAGCCGTTGACGTGGGTACCGCCCTGGGGCGTGGGGATCAGGTTGACGTAGCTCTCCAGGAGCGCCTCGCCGCCCTCGGGCAGCCACTGGATCGCCCAGTCGACGCCGTGCTCGTCGTCGGCGAAGTGGCCGACGAAGGGCGAGGCCGGCAGGACATCAAAGCCGTCGGTGGCCTGGGCCAGGTAGTCGCGCAGGCCGTCGGCGTACTGCCAGACGCTCTGGTTGCCGTCGGGCTCGACCAGCGTGACCTCGAGGCCCGAGCAGAGCACCGCCTTGGCGCGCAACAGGTGCTTGAGCCGCGACAGGGAGAGCTTCGGGCTGTCGAAGTAGCCCTCCTCCGGCCAGAAGCGCACCAGGGTGCCCCGGGCGCGCTTGGGGGCGCTGCCGATGATCTGCAGGGGCGAGGCCTTCTCGCCGTGCTCGAAGGCCATGCCGTGGCGACTGCCGTCCCGCAGCACCTCGATCTCCAGGCGCTTGGAGAGGGCGTTGACCACCGAGACCCCGACGCCGTGCAGGCCGCCGGAGAAGCGATAGCTCGACTGGGAGAACTTCCCGCCGGCGTGCAGCCGGGTCATGATCAGCTCGACCCCGGAGACGCCGTGCTCCGGGTGGATGTCGATGGGCATGCCGCGTCCATCGTCGGAGACCTCGACGCCGCCATCCTCGAACAGGCGGACGGTGATCGCCCCGGCATGACCGGCCAGCGCCTCATCGACGCTGTTGTCGATGACCTCCTGGACGAGGTGGTTGGGCCGCGCGGTATCGGTATACATGCCGGGGCGCTTGCGCACCGGCTCGAGGCCGGAGAGGACCTCGATGGAGCTGGCACTGTATTGCGTCATGCATCACCCAAAGTGGTTACGATCGTTCGTGTCGCCCGGGACGCCGGCGGCCTCGTGATCGGCGAACCGCGCCGCTGCCAGGGCGTGGCCGCCGTGGGCCAGGATCGCCGGCAGATAGTCGGCCAGGGCCGCGAAGCCGTGATCTCCCCGCGGGTGCAGGATGGCGCGCGCGCCCCGGTAGAGGGCGAAGGCCCGCCGGGGATCCAGGCTCTCGTCTGCCGTGCCCAGCAGCAGCAGGTAGCGCTCTGCCGTGACTCGCCCGGGCGTCAGGGCCTCGAGCTCCTCGAGATGCGCCGGCTCGATGGCGAAGCGCTCGCCGGTGTAGGCGTTGTCGAAGCGCTGGCCGACCCAGCCCGCCACCAGCGTCGCCGGGGCCACCGCCGGGTTGATCAGCGCCCCGGCAAGGTCATGGCGCTCGGCGATCAGGGTGGCCAGAAAGCCCCCCATGGAACTGCCCACCACCAGCGGGGCGGGCCCCAGCTCGGCGAGGCGCGCCTCGGCCAAGGCCAGGGCCGCCCGCGGTCGATGCGGCAGCTGCGGCGTGGCACAGGGCAGCCCGAGCCGCGCGCAGGCCTCGCGCATCAGGCCCGCCTTGGGCGAGCCGCTGCCGCTGTTGAAGCCATGCAGGTAGAGCACCCCGCTGGCCGCCGGACGCCTCGGGGCGGCGCTCAGCATACCGCAACCCCTGTACATGCAGCCAGTGTCATCACGCCCCGCGTTCCGCCGCCCAGGCGGCCTCGATCAGGCCCCGGGTGGAGTCGTCCATGGTCGCGAGGTCGCCATGGTGCTCGAGGATCCGCTGGGTCTCGCCGGCGATCTTCTTGCCCAGCTCCACGCCCCACTGGTCGAAGGGATTGACGTCCCAGATGGTCGCCTGGACGAACACCTTGTGCTCGTAGAGAGCGATCAGCGCCCCCAGGGTCGCCGGGGTCAGCCGCTCCAGCAACAGGGTGCTGGAGGGCTGGTTGCCGCGATAGCGCTTGTGCACCGGGCGCGGCCCGTCCTCCTCGATGGCCTCGTCGCCGAGCATCAGCGCCCGGGACTGGGCGAAGCAGTTGGCGAGCGTCAGGCGATGCTGGCCCATCAGGTGGTCCCGGGTGGCCGGGTCCTCGACCTCCTCATAGCGCACCAGCGGCGCGATGAAGTCGCACTCCACCGCCTGGGTACCCTGGTGGAGCAGCTGGTAGAAGGCGTGCTGGGCGTTGGGGCCGAGCTGGCCCCACAGCACCGGACAGGTGGAGTAGCCGACGGCCCGGCCGTCGTGGGTCACCGACTTGCCGTTGGACTCCATCTCCAGCTGCTCGAGATAGGCGGCGAAGTACTCCAGGCGACCGTCATAGGGCAGGATCGAGTGGGCGCGGACGTCGAGGAAGTTGACGTTCCAGATCCCCGCCAGGGCCAGCAGCACCGGCAGGTTGTCCTCGAGGGGCGCCGTGCGGAAGTGGCTGTCCAGGGCGTGGGCCCCGACGAGCAGCTCGCGGAAGTTCGCCATGCCCACCGCCAGGGCGATGGGCAGGCCGATGCCGCCCCACAGCGAGTAGCGCCCGCCGACCCACTCCCAGAACTCCAGCTGGTGGGCCTCGGCGATGCCCCACTCGCTCATCTTCTCGGGGCTCGCCGAGATGCCGATGAAGTGCTGCTGCAGGACGAGCTCGGCGTCGACGCCCTCCTCGCCGTCCTCGCCCAGCAGGCGCGCCATCAGCCAGTCCCGGGCGGTGCGGGCGTTGGAGAGGGTGTCGATGGTGGTGAAGGACTTCGAGGAGAGCACGAAGAGCGTGGTCTCGGGGTTGAGCCGGGCCAGGTAGTCGGCCAGCTGGGAGCCGTCCATGGTGGAGGCGAAGTGCACGTCGACGGCGTGCACGCCCTGGGGCCGATAGTCGGCCAGGGCATGGGTCACCATCAGCGGCCCCAGGTCGGAACCGCCGACGCCGAGATTGACCACGTCGCGGATCGCCTTGCCGGTGGCGCCCCGCCACTGCCCGGCGTGGAAGCGCTCGACCATGGTCGCCATGCGCTCCAGGGTGGCGTGCACCGAGGGCACCAGGTCCTCGCCCTCCACCACCAGGCTCGCCTCGGCCGGCAGCCGCAGGGCGGTGTGCAGGGCGGGACGATCCTCGCTGCGGTTGACCCGCTCGCCTTCGAGCAGCGCGCGGATCGCCTCGGGGACCTCGGCCTCCCGGGCGAGATCGAGCAGCCTGGTCAGGGTCTCGGCGTCCCAGCGCTGCTTGTACAGATCCAGGGTCAGCCCCGCGGCCTGGCGGGTGAAGGCGCCGTGGCGCCCCGACTCACCGGCGAAGAGCTCGCTCAGATGCGTGCTGCGCATCCCCTCGGCGTGTTCGGCCAGGGCCCGCCAGGCGGCCCCCTGGTCGATGGTAGGCTCTATCATGGGCGTCTCCTGAGCTTCCTGTCGTGCAGCCGATGCGGGCGAGGCGTAGAATAATGCCCCTTTCCCCACGATATCCGGCCTGTTCCATGAGTGA
>JAWWBV010000223.1:0-4817 GCA_033720795.1 Halomonas sp.
CTTGTCGGTTCGAGTCCGACCGCCGGTACCAGCACCACCTCGCCCTACGCGGCGCCTCCCAGCATCACCCCCATCTCGATCTTCGATTCCCGCGTCTTCCATCAAGCGTGGCGTTGTCGCGTGCCCGCTCCGTCGATGCGGGTCTCCCGGAAGCCGGCGTTGATCAGGCAGTAGAGCCCGTAGCCGAAGCGCCACAGGGCCACCTTGCCCATCCAGGCGCTCTTCGAGGCGCCTGTCCGGACGCGGGCCGGCAGGCGTCATGGGTGCTCCGTGGCGGCACGGCGCCATCATTGAGCAGGGGCCTCAGGCCAGGCCGACGATGACCAGGGCCAGGGTGCCGAAGGTCAGCACGTAGCCCAGCAGGGCCATCAGGCCGTCGTGGGCGAGCAGTGCCAGGGCGAACAGCGTCAGGGCGAGCCCCGCGCCGTTGGCGGTGAAGGGCACTACCTCCATGGGCGGCATGGCCAGGGCGATCAGCAGGCAGGTCAGGGCCACCGGGATATGGGCCGGCCGGCGGGTGAGGCGCGTCAGGCGCGGCTTGAGCAGCCGGTCGACCCAGCGAGCCGGACGCTGCATCCAGTCCACGACCGCGACGAAGCGCGCCCGGGAGACCCGGCGGCGCAGCAGCCAGGGTGGCAGCCAGATGTGCTCTTTGCCGGCCAGCAGCTGCACGGCGGCGAGCACCACCAGCATCGCCATCAGGGTGGGCACGCCGGGGATGTCGCCGATCAGCGGCGCCAGGGTGACGAGTCCCGCCACCAGCAGGAAGGGGGCAAAGGAGCGCCGGCCGAGGCTGTCGAGGATCGCCTCCAGGCTGACGCTCTCGGCGTGGTGCCCGGCCCGCTGGACCCGCGCCAGCAGCCGGCTCAGGTCGCCCCGGGTGTTCTCCGGCTCGGGGTCGGTGGCCTCACCGGCCATGGCGCTTGCGTGTCCACAGCAGCAGGCCGCCGAGCAGCAGCAGGGCGGGGCCGACGAAACCGATGGGGCTCTGGGTCTGCCAGCCGATGAGGGGCAGCAGGGTGCCGAGTATCAGCAGGACGATGGCCAGGGTGCGAACCGACATGGTGGGCGCTCCGTACGGATGTCCGCCCAGTGTAACTGCTTGATCGCCCGGGCTGCAGCTACCCGGTGACCGTCCGGCGGAGGGGCTGTCGCCGCCTGACGGGATGGCGTAAAGTAGCTGATTCACAGTCCTTCGCCCTCCTTGTCGGCGGAGGGCTGTTTTCGTTGGCAACCCCGCAAGCGTGCAATCAACGTTGACGGTGTTCTGGAGGCCTTATGACAACGCGTCCCCCCCTTATCATCAATCGGCTCGATGCCGAGCGGCTGCAGCGACTCATCGACGATGCCGACGACGACACCCTGGCGGTGGCCGAGGCCCTCGAGGAGGAACTGGCGCGCGGCGAGGTCGTCGACCCGGAGCAGGTCCCCGAAGATGTGGTCAGCATGTGCAGCCAGGTGCAGTTCACCGACCTGGACCGCGACCGCCAGATCATCCGCACCCTGGTCTATCCCCATGCGCTGAGCTCCACCGAAGACGGCATCTCGGTGATGGCGCCGGTGGGCGCGGCACTGCTCGGCCTGCGCATCGGCGATAGCATCGTCTGGCCGCTGCCGGGCGGACGCGAGTCGTGGCTGCGCATCGATGCCATCCTCTGGCAGCCCGAGCGGGAAGGCCAGTTCCACCGGTAGGCGCCTGTCGTGCCTCTCCCGCCGCTGATCAAGTCCAGTCGATCACTCTGGCCGGTGACCTCACCCTGCAGAGCATCACGGCGTTGTGCATCGGTGTTCCGGGTGCCTCGAGGCGATCGCCATGGCCTCGCCCAGGCTGGTGGCCACCGCATCCCAGGGCAGCGTCGATCCGGCGTGGTGGCAGTGGTAGAGCGCGTCGCCATCGATCTCGACACGATGGATGTCGTTGCCTTGAGCGTCCTGCCACCAGTCGGCATGGACGTGTTGCCAGCGGGATGCAAGCGGGGTGGCAATGGCGATTGTCATGACGGCTGTCTCTCTTCAAGTATCTTGTAGGGGCGCTGACTCATGATGCTTGACAGCATGTACGGGTGAGGGTCTTGCCGGCCGTGCCAGCGGGAGCGGGAATCGAGTCTGGGGCTACATGATTCCCTATTCGCTAAGGCTAGTATAAAAACAGTGTTTGTAAACACTGTTCCCTAACTATTGGCTCTAGGTACTGCGGCTAGGTGATCAGCGAGAATAGCCGTGAGCCACAGCAATGCCCGGGATACAGGAGGTGGTACATGCCCTTTTCGTTATGGCTCTCCCTGGCCGCGGTCTGCGCCATGGGCGCCATGTCGCCTGGCCCGAGCCTGGCCATGGTGCTGCGCCACACCCTGGGCGGCGGGCGCATGCCGGGCGTCTCGGCGGCGTTCGCCCATGCCCTGGGCGTGGGCCTCTATGCCCTGCTGACGGTCTGGGGGCTGGGCGCGGTGATCGTGCGTCTGCCGGCGCTGTTCCAGGTGATCACCTGGGCGGGGGCCGCCTATCTGGCGTGGCTCGGCATCAAAGCCCTGATGGCCGGGCGGGCGGGTGCCCTGAACGCCACGGGCAGCGACACCAGCAGCCGCCAGGCCGCCCGCGAGGGCATGCTGGTGGCGCTGGCCAACCCCAAGCTGATCCTCTTCTTCATCGCGCTGCTCAGCCAGTTCGTCACGCCGGGGATGAGCCTCGCGGCCAAGGCACTCGTGGTCGGCACGGCGATGGTCATCGATGCCGGCTGGTACGTGCTGGTGGCAGTGGGCCTGTCGCACTCGCGGGTGCTGCCCTGGCTGCAGGCGCGAGCCCACTGGCTCAATCGCCTCACCGGGATGCTGCTGTTGGCGCTGGCGCTGAGGGTGGCGGCGGGGCCGCTCGGCTGATGGTAACGATTGCACCGACGGACTAATCCTCTCGAAGGCCCCTGCGTTGATTGGTATGAAGCACCTCGAACCGGTGAATCAGGCGTTTTGCTGATAGGCTGACAGCGAGTCTTGTCGCCGGAAACATCCTGGATGAACGATCTGACAATGCAGGCCTCGCGGCTGGCGGTGGTGCTCGAGGAGGATCCCGATGCTGCCGCCACGCTCTCCCTGCAGCTGCGTACTCTGGGAATGGAATCTCGCTACTGCCGTCAGGGCCAGCACCTGATCGGCGAAGTCGTCGCGCGCCGTCCGCACCTGGTCATCATGGCCCTCGAATTCGGCCAGCATGATGGCTTCGCCATGCTGCGCCGGCTCGCCGAGAGCGGCTACCGCGGCCGGGTGCTGCTGCTCAGCGGGGTCGAGCGCAAGATCGTGCGCATCGCCGAGCGGCTGGGGCAGGCCCTGGGGCTCACGATGTTGCCATCGCTGGACAAGCCGATGCGACTCTCCGAGCTGCGCCGGCGGCTCGAGACCCCGGCCGCGGACGGCGAGCCCGATGCCCTCCAGCCGTGTCGCCTCGAGGAGCTGGACCGGGCCTTCGCCCGCCAGGAGATCACCCTTCACTACCAGCCCCAGTTCGAGCTCGCTACCGGACGCCTGAGCGGCGTCGAGGCGCTGGTGCGCTGGGCACATCCGGTGGCGGGCCTGCTGGTGCCGGGGCGCTTCCTGCCCCTGCTGACCCCCGACCAGAATCGCCACCTGACGCGCCGCGTGCTGCAGCTGGCCCTCGAGGATGCCCATCGCTGGCGCCGGTCGGGGCTGTCCCTGTCGCTGTCGGTCAACGTCACCGCCGACGACCTGATGTGCCCGGAGCTGCTGTCGTTGGTCAGCGAGGGGCGCCGCACCCTGGGCGACGCGCCGGTGGTGCTGGAGATCACCGAGACGGCCGCCATGGAGGACGAGCTGCTCGGCAGCGAGGTCGCGGCCCGGCTGCACCTGAGCGGCCTGGAGGTCTCGGTGGACGACTTCGGGGTGGGTTTCTCGTCCCTGGCGCGGCTGCAGCTGCTGCCGATCAGCGAGCTCAAGGTCGACCGCAGCTTCGTCAGCCGCCTGCTCGAGGATCCCCAGGACGCCGCCATCGTCGAGGCGGTGGCGCTACTCGGGCGTCGGCTGGGCATCCGGGTGGTGGCCGAGGGGATCGAGGACCTCGCCTGCCTGCCGACCCTGGAACGCTTCGGCTGCACCCACGTGCAGGGCTTCGGCCTGGGGCGGCCGATGCCCGCCGCCGAGATCCTGGCGCTGGCCGGCGCTCAGTCGCCGATCCGCGCCAGCAGCGCCGCCAGCGGCGCGTCGCCCGGCAGCACGCCGTAGGCCGGGCCGGCCTCGCCCCCCAGCCGCGAGCGGCAGAAGGTCTCGGCCACCGCCGGCGGGCCGTGACGCAGCAGCAGCGCCCCCTGCAGGCACTGGGCGAGGCGCTGGGCCAGCCAGCGGGCGCGGGGCTCCAGCGTCGCCGGCGCCGCACCAAGCTCGGCCTCCAGCTGGGACCAGGCGCGGTCGAGATCCGTCTGACGGCCGCGCGCCGCGTTCACCTCGTCGCGTACGGCCTCGAGTGACGCCGGATGACGCGCCAGCACCCGCAGCAGATCCAGGCAGATCACGTTCCCCGAGCCCTCCCAGATCGAGTTGACCGGCGCCTCGCGG
Organism: Halomonas sp.; assembly: GCA_033720795.1. Lineage (GTDB taxonomy): Bacteria > Pseudomonadota > Gammaproteobacteria > Pseudomonadales > Halomonadaceae > Halomonas. Next base: position 4,560 of record JAWWBV010000223.1, read on the forward strand.
TAGAGCCGGGCGAGCGGTGTCTCCTCGACGTAGCCGATGCCGCCCAGGCACTCCATGGCCTCGGCCATGAAGGCGGGGCTGCGCTTGTTGTGCCAGTACTTGGCCAGGGTCGGCAGCAGCCGCGCCAGGGCGGCCTCGCTCGCCTCGCCGCGGGCCGCGCCGTCGAAGGCCCGGGCGGCGCGCAGTGAAAGGGCCAGGCCGGCCTCCACCTCCACGGCCATGTCGGCCAGCAGCACCCGCATCAGCGGCTGCTCGGCC
>JAWWBV010000224.1:0-4814 GCA_033720795.1 Halomonas sp.
AGTCACGCATGACCGCCAACGCTTCCACCCCCCGCGTCGCCCTGGTCACCGGCACCAGCAGCGGCATCGGCGAGGCCGTGGTTCGCCACTTCTGCGAGCTGGGTCATCAGGTGCTGGCCGTGGACTTCAATCCCGCCGGTCGGGAGGTCGCCGAGCGGGCCGGCGCGGCCTTCTTCCAGGCCGACCTGACCGACGGCGAGGCCTGCCGGGCGGCGGCGGCGGAGGCGATCAAGCGCTTCGGTCGCGTGGACATCCTGGTCAACAACGCGGGCATCCAGCACGTCTCGCCCATCGAGACCTTCCCCGAGGCGAAGTGGCGCCAGATCATCGACCTGATGCTGACCGCCCCCTTCCTGCTGACCCAGGCGGCCTGGCCCTCCATGCGCGAGGGGGGCTGGGGGCGCATCGTCAACGTCGCCTCGGTGCACGCCCAGGTGGCCTCGCCGGGCAAGGCCGCCTACATCAGCGCCAAGCACGGCATGATCGGCCTGACCAAGACCGCGGCGCTGGAGGGCGGCGGCCAGGGCATCACCGCCAACGCCATCTGCCCGGCCTACGTCAAGACGCCGCTGGTCGACAACCAGATCGCCGACCAGGCGCGGATGCACGGCATGGAGGAGCAGGAGGTGATCGAGAACATCATGCTCAAGAACGCCGCCGTGAAGCGGCTGATCGAGCCGAGCGAAGTGGCCTCGCTGGTCGCCTACCTGACCTCGGATCAGGCCGGCGCCGTCACCGGGGCGAGCTGGAACATCGACCTGGGCTGGACGGCTCAGTAGGGGCCTTCGGCCAGCTACAAGTGGCAAGGAGAAAGTGACAAGCACCCCCCCTTGGGTTGCTGGTAACTAGATGGCAACGTCCTTGCTCCTTGCTCCTTGCTCCTTGCTCCTTGCTCCTTGCTCCTTGCTCCTTATCTCCTCACCGGCCGCTTCTGCAGCTTGCGCTGCAGGGTGCGGCGGTGCATGCCCAGCGCCCGAGCCGTGGCGGAGATATTGCCGTCGTGCTCCTGGAGCACCTTCTGGATGTGCTCCCAGGTGATGCGGTTGATCGAGGGCGGGTTGTCCGCCACTTCCATTTCCGGATCGCCCTCCTGCCGTGACAGGGCGGTGAGCACCTCGTCGGCATCGGCCGGCTTGCACAGGTAGTTCACCGCCCCGAGCTTGATCGCCTCCACCGCGGTGGCGATGCTCGAATAGCCCGTCAGCACGATCACCCGGCAGGCCGGCACGAGTTCCAGCAGCTCGGGCAGCAGCTTGAGGCCCGACTCGTTCTCCAGCTTGAGGTCCAGGGTCGCCAGCTGGGGCTGATGACGCCGCGCCAGGGAGAGCGCCTGGGCGGCGTCGTGGGCCACCATCACCTCGAAGCCACGGCGCGTCAGCGCCCGGTCGAGCACGTGGCAGAACATCTCGTCGTCATCGATGATCAGCAGGCGTTCGGCGGTCTCTTGCATGTCGTCCTCGCTGGGTCGGGGTTCCCGGAGCCGTCAGGTCGTCGTCTGGCTGCGCGGCAGGGTCACTTCGGTGAGGGTGCCGCCGTCGGGGTGATTGTACAGGCTCACGCCGCCGCCGAAGCGGTTGATGGTGGCGTGGGTCAGGAACAGGCCGATGCCGAGCCCCTTGCTCTTGGTGGAGACGAAGGTCTCGCCCAGCTGGTCGGCGATGGACATCGCCACGCCCGGGCCGTGGTCGCGGATATCGATGATCACCTCCTCGGCGTTCCACTCCAGGCGGATGACGATGTCGTCGGGGTTGGCGTCGGCGGCGTTGTTGAGCAGGTTGGTCAGCGCCTGGTCCAGGGTCGCGTCCACCGCCAGCCGGGGAGGGTCGCGGCGTTCGGCGACCTCCAGGCGATGGCTGACGTCGGGACGCAGCACCAGCCAGCGCTGCACCACCCCGGCGAGCCAGGCCTGGGCATCGCACACCTCGGGCTCGGCCATGCGCCGGCGATCGGCGCTCTGCACCAGGTGGCGCAGCCGCGACTTGCAGGTATCGACCTGCTGGCGCAGCAGCTCCAGGTCGCGGGTCAGCTCGGGGTCGTCTCTCGCCTCCTCGCGCATCTCGGCGAGCAGCACCGCCATGGTGGAAAGGGGCGTCCCGAGCTCATGGGCGGTGCCTGCGGCCTGGGTGGCCACCGCCAGCACCTGCTCGCTGCGCAGCGCCGCCTCCCGGGTGCGCGACAGCGCCTGGTCCCGGCGGCGCAGGGCATGTGCCATCTTGAAGATGAAGAAGGTCACGAGCCCCGCCGAGAGCCCGAAGTTCAGCCACATGCCCAGGGTGTGCAGGCCGAAGGTGGTGGCGCCACCGCCCTGGGCGAGTTGCGGCAACGGCTGGTAGACGACCATCAGCGAGGTATAGGCGGCCATGGAGGCCGCGGCGATCAACCAGGCATGGCGCCAGGGCAGGGTCGCCGCGGCGATGGTCACCGGGACCAGGTAGTAGTTGATGAAAGGGTTGTGGGCGCCGCCGGTGAAGTAGAAGAGCAGCGTCAGCCCCGTCACGTCGATCATCAGGTGGCCCAGGTACTCGAGGTGGGTGACCGCCCGGGGACGCCCCAGCCGCCACCAGGTGGCGATGTTGATCACCCCCATGGAGACGATCACCGCGATCACCGCGGGCACCTGCAGCGAGAAGCCCAGCAGCTCGATGCCGATGATGATGGCGGCGAGAAAGCCGGTCCAGGTGATGCCGCGCACGATGGTCAGCCGCACCAGGTTGCGGTTGGGGGTGGAGAGCGGCAGGGGAAGGGCGGCTGGCATGACGACTCCGCGAGGCGAGTGGGGGGCGATGATACCCGATCCGGGGACGGGTGGGGCGCGCCGCCGCCGCGCCGGGCTGCGGTGGAGTGTCGCTACGCCCTGGGAGATGACCGTGCCGACAATCCCCGCGCGATGGCTGTATATTGTGGGCTGTTGATATGCCCGGTGGAACCCAGCCCGATGCTTAGACGCCTGCTCCCCCTGTTGATCCTGGCCCTCGGCGTGGCGGCCTTCCTGTGGTTGCGCGCGACCCGGCCGGAGAGCCCCAGCGTGACGCCCGAGGAGCGGAGCTGGCGGGTCGAGACCCTCGCGGCGACGCTGGCGCCCCGGGCCCCCGTGCTGCCGCTCTACGGCGAGATCGTCGCCCCCGACCTGCTCACCGTCACCGCGCCCCAGGCCGGGCGGATCGCCGAGCGGCCGGTCCGCGAGGGGCAGCGGGTGGCCAAGGGCGAGCGGCTGGTGGCCCTGGACGATGCCGACGTGCTGCCGCCGCTGCGGCAGGCCGAGGCCGAGGTGGCGGATCGCCGCGCCCAGGTCGAGAACGAGCGGGTGCGCCACGCGAGCGACCGCGAGGCCCTGGCCCGGGAGCGCGAGCTGGTCGATAACGCCCGTCGCCAGCTGGAACGTACCCGATCGCTCAGGGCCCGCAACCTGGCCTCCCAGTCGGACCTGGACACGGCGCGCAACGAGCTGGCCCGCGCCCGGGTGACGGTGGCGGCCCGGGAGCGGGCGATCGCCGAACATCCGGCGCGCCTGCAGTCGCTGGAGGCGGGGCTTGCCCGGGCCCGCGCCGCCCTGGCCGCGGCGCGTCGCGATGCCGCGCGCAGTCGGGTCGAGGCGCCCTTCGACGGCATCGTCACGCGCATCCGGGTCGCCCCGGGCGATCGGGTCGCGGCGCAGAGCGAGCTGTTAAGCGTCTATCCCGAGCGCGGCCTGGAGCTTCGTGCGCGCATCCCCCGGCGCCACCAGGATGAGTTATTGGAGGCCCTGTCGCGCGGGGAGCGCCTGGTGGCGACGGACGGGCAGGATGCGCGCCTGGTGCTCATCGGGCTCGCCGGCGAAGGCGATCCGGCCGGCACCGAGGCGATCTTTCGTCTCGAGGCGGGGGGCGAGCGGTTGCGCCCCGGCAGCCTCGTGGCCGTGTCCCTCGAGCGCCCACGGGTTCCGGACAGCCTGGCGGTGCCCTACAGCGCGCTCTACGGCAACGATGCCCTTTACCGGATGGACGAGGCGAATCGCATGCGGCGCCTGGCCGTGACCCTCCACGGCGACGTGATCCGCGACGGCGAACGCTGGGCGCTGGTCAGCGGCGAGGCGCTGGCCGATGGCGACCGGGTGATCGTCACCCACCTGCCCAACGCCATGCAGGGGCTGCTGGTCCAGCGCGCCAGCGCGGCGCCAGAAGGCGTCGAGGAAGGCGAGGGCCACGACGAGGCCGCCCCGTGAGTCGTCGGCGCGGCCTGATCGGCTTCTTCGTCCACCACCGGGTCGCCGCCAACCTGGTGATGCTGGTGATGCTGCTCGGCGGGGCGCTCGGCATCTTGCGCATGAACATCCAGTTCTTCCCCACCTTCGCCCTGGACGTGGTCAGCGTGCGCACGGTGTGGAGCGGCGCCTCGGCGGAGGACATCGAGCAGGGCATCACCATCCCCTTCGAGCAGCGCCTGCGCAGCATCGACGGCCTGAAGCGGATGACCTCCACCTCGGCCCAGGGCGTCTCGAGCATCACCCTGGAGTTCCACGAGGGCACCGATCCCATCCTGGCGCTGGACGACGTCCGCCAGCAGGTCGACGAGTTCACCAACCTGCCGGCGGACGCCGAGGAGCCCCAGGTCGCCCGGGCGGCGCGCTACGAGCCGGTGGCCCGGCTGCTGGTGCATGGAGAGGTCACGCCCCGGGAGCTTCGCCACCTGGCCAACCGCTTCGAGGACCAGCTGCTCCAGGCGGGCATCGACCGGGTGGAGATCAGCGGCCTGCCCGACCAGCAGATCAGCATCGAGGTCCCGGCCGAGCGGCTGCAGGGGCTGCAGCTTGGCCTCGGCGAGATCGCCGAGCGCAT
>JAWWBV010000225.1:0-4789 GCA_033720795.1 Halomonas sp.
CCGGGCCTGTGCTGGACCGGCTGCAAGCAGACGGGGCGCGGCGGCAGCCTCTCGGTGATCGGCTACCACAACCTCACGCGGCCCAAGTCCTACTACCTGAAGAAAACGACAACAGATTGAAGACAACGACCTGCAGAAGAGGGTGACGACATGACGCTGACCGGCAACTGGACCTATCCCACCGCCATCCGCTTCGGCGCGGGGCGCCTCAGGGAGCTGCCCGACGCCTGCGCCGAGGCGGGCATGGCGCGGCCGCTGCTGGTGACCGACCGGGGGCTTGCCGACCTGCCGATCACCGCCGCCGCGCTGGACACCCTCGAGGCCGCGGGCCTGGGCCGCGCGCTCTTCGCCGAGGTCGATCCCAACCCCAACGAGCGCAACCTGGCGGCGGGCGTCGCGGCCTTCCGGGCGGGCGGCCACGACGGGGTGATCGCCTTCGGCGGCGGCTCGGGGCTGGATCTCGGCAAGATGGTGGCCTTCATGTCGGGCCAGACGCGCCCGGTATGGGACTTCGAGGATATCGGCGACTGGTGGACCCGAGCCGATGCCGAGGCGATCGCCCCCATCGTCGCGGTGCCCACCACCGCCGGGACCGGCTCCGAGGTGGGGCGGGCCAGCGTCATCACCAACGCCGAGACCCACGAGAAGAAGATCATCTTCCACCCCAGGGTGCTGCCCCGGGTGGTGCTCTGCGACCCCGAGCTCACGGTGGGCATGCCCCGTGCCATCACCGCCGGCACCGGGCTCGACGCCTTCGCCCACTGCGTGGAGGCCTTCTCGAGCCCGCACTACCATCCGATGAGCCAGGGCATCGCCCTGGAGGGCATGCGGCTGGTCAAGGAGTACCTGCCCCGCGCCTACGCCGACGGCACCGACCTCGAGGCCCGGGCGCACATGATGAGCGCGGCGATGATGGGCTCCACCGCCTTCCAGAAGGGGCTCGGCGCCATCCATGCGATGAGCCACCCCATCGGCGCAGTCTTCAACGCCCATCACGGCACCACCAACGCGATCTGCATGCCCGCGGTGCTCGACTTCAACGCCGAGGCGATCCGCGAGCGCTTCGACAGCGCGGCCGCCTACCTCGGCATCGAGGGCGGCTTCGACGGCTTCCGGGCCTTCGTGCAGGAGCTCAACGACCGCATGGGCATCCCGCGCACCCTCTCCGAACTCGGCGCCACCCCCGAGCGCATCGACGAGCTGGCCGAGATGGCCATCCGGGACCCCAGCTGCGGCGGCAACCCGGTGACGCTGACCGTCGAGGACCTCAGGACGCTGTTCCAGCGCTGCCTGTGATCCACGGGAGGCGGGCGTCCGCCTCCCGCTGCTCCTTGTAACGCCCGGTCAGGTCAGGCCCCGTGACGCCCACGCAGGCCCCGGAACGCCCGCTCAGAACAGCCCGGTGATCTCGCCGTGCTCGTCGATGTCGAGGTGCGCGGCGGCCGGGTCGCGGCCGAGCCCCGGCATGGTGCGGATGTCGCCGCACAGCGCGTAGACGAAGCCCGCCCCGGCGGAGAGGCGCACCTCGCGCACCGGCAGGGTCCAGCCGCTGGGGGCGCCGCGCAGGGTCGGGTCCGATGACAGCGAGAGGTGGGTCTTGGCGATGCACACCGGCAGGTGGCCCTGGCCCTGCTGCTGGTAGCGCTCGAGCTGGCGGCGGGCCTCGGGGGTGAAGGCGACGTCGGCGGCGCCGTAGAGGCGGGTGGCGATGCGCTCGATCTTGGCGTCCAGGGGCAGTTCGTCGGGGTAGAGCAGGTGGAAGTCGCTGCCCTGTTCGGCGGCCTCGGCCACGGCCTGGGCCAGCTCCAGCGCGCCGAGGCCGCCGTCGCGCACGTGGGTCGAGACCGCGGCCCGTACCCCGGCGGCCTCGGCGATGTCGCGGATCGCCGCGTGCTCGCTGGCATGGTCGGCGGGGAAGGCGTTGATCGCCACCACCGGGGTGACGCCGTGGGCGCGCAGGTTGTCGATCTGCTTGACCAGGTTGGCGCCGCCCGCATGCACATCCTCGGGACTCTCCGCCAGCATCGCCGTGGGCAGCGGCCGACCGGGCGTCACGGCGTAGCGCCCGGAGTGGAACTTCAGGGCACGCACCGTCACCACCAGCACCGCGGCGTCCGGTGTCATCCCCGAGGCGCGGCACTTGATGTTGAAGAAACGCTCCGCCCCCATGTCGGCCCCGAAGCCCGCCTCGGTGACGAGATAGTCGCCGCCGTGCAGGCCGATGCGATCGGCGACGATCGAGGAGTTGCCGTGGGCGATGTTGCCGAAGGGACCGGCATGGATCAGCGCCGGCGCGTGCTCGAGGGTCTGCAGCAGGTTGGGCTTGATCGCCTCCTTGAGCAGCGCGGTCATGGCCCCCGCCGCGCCGATCGCCTCGGCGGTGACCGGCTCGCCGTCATGAGTCGTGCCGATCCGGATCCGCCCCAGGCGGCGGCGCAGGTCGGCAAGCGATGTCGCCAGGGCGAGGATCGCCATGACCTCCGACGCCGCGGTGATCTCGAAGCCACTCTGGCGGGGGATGCCGTCGGCGGGCGGGCCGAGCCCGGTGACGACATGGCGCAGCGCGCGGTCGTTGATGTCCATCACCCGCGGCCAGGTGATCGACTGCGGGTCCGGGTCGCGGCCCAGGCGATGATAGAGGTGGTTGTCGATCATCGCCGCCAGCAGGTTGTGGGCGGCGGAGACCGCGTGGATGTCGCCGGTCAGGTGCAGGTTGATGCGCTCCATGGGCAACACCTGGCTGTAGCCCCCGCCGGCGGCGCCGCCCTTGATCCCGAGCGTCGGCCCAAGCGAGGGCTGGCGCAGCGTGACGGTAGCGCCGTGGCCGAGCTGCTGGAGGCCCTGGACGAGGCCGATGGCGGTGGTGGTCTTGCCCTCGCCCAGCGGCGTGGGAGTGATCGCCGAGACCACCACGTAGCGCGCCCGGGGGCGCTGGGCCAGGGCATCGGCGGCGGCGAGGTCCAGCTTGGCGATGCCCCGCCCGTAGGGCTCCACTGTCTCGCCCGGCACACCGAGGCGATGGGCGATCTCCTCGATGGGCCAGAGACGCGCCTCCCGGGCGATCGTGAGGTTGTCGGGCATCCGGGCCTGCGCCCGGTCGAGGTCGTGCGGTTGGCTCGTCATCGCCGCGTCTCCTGGGTCATCCGCCGGGACGTCGAGGGCATCGACCGTCCATAGTCTCAGTATTCGTGTCCGCCAGGTCGAGAGCTTGCCCGTGGGCGTCAGCAGGCTTGGTCGCAGCGACACCTCAAGGCCGGGCGCAGGGCCCCGTCGGGAGGGGCGCGACGCCGCGAGCAAAGTGCGAGTCGTCGATGAGCAAGCCGCGGCGCTGTTGCGGGGAAGAAACTCTGACTAGATTCCAGGTAGGCGACGATGGTGAGGAGGGCAATCGATGGAACCCCTGCATGCCCCGAACAGGGACCACTACGACATCGGCTTCGTCCTGCTGCCGGGGTTCTCCCTGCTCGCCTTCTCCTCGGCACTGGAGCCCCTGCGTATGGCCAACCACCTCGCCGACCGCCGGCTCTATACCTGGCACCTGGTCAGCCCGGATGGCCGCCCCGTCCGGGGCAGCAGCGGCCTGGAGATGGCGGTGGACTGCGCCATGGAGGACGGGCTGTCGCTGGATCTGGTGCTGGTGTGCGCCGGGATGGACGTCCAGCACTGCTGCGATCGCGATACGCTCGCCTGGCTGCGCCGTCTGGCTCGGCGTCGTATCCCGCTGGGCGGGGTCTGCACCGGCGGCTACGTGCTCGCCCAGGCCGGGGTCCTCGACGGCTACAGCTGTACCCTGCACTGGGAGCACATCTCGAGCATCCACGAGGCGCTGCTGTTTCCCGCCGTGACCTTCACCCCGCAGCTCTTCGTCATCGATCGCGACCGCTATACCTGCTCCGGCGGCATCGCGCCCCTGGACATGATGCTGACCCTGATCGGCCGCCAGCAGGGCCTGGCGCTGGCCGAGGCGATCGCCGAGGAGTTCATCCACGAGCGGATCCGTGAGGTGGGCGACCGCCAGCGGACGCCGCTGCGGGTGCGCCTCGGCCGCACCCATCCCAAGCTCGAGGAGCTGGCGACGCTGATGGAGGCCAACCTGCAGGAGCCGCTCTCCCTGGACGAGCTGGCCCGCTATTCTGACCTCTCGCGCCGCCAGGTGGAGCGGCTCTTCCAGCGCTACGTGGGCTGTCCGCCGCTGAAGTACTACATGGACCTGCGCCTGCTGCGCGCCCGCCTGCTGCTGCGCCAGACCCACATGCCGATCACCGACGTGGCCCTGGCCTGCGGCTTCATCTCGCCCCCGCACTTTACCAAGTGCTACCACGACCGCTTCGGCCACTCGCCCAGCCGGGAGCGCTCGCGGCGCAGCGAGCGCGCGGTCGGCACGCTGGCGGCGTCGGACGAGGGGCGTCCCGGCGCGCCGCGGGTCGAGGAGCTGTGATGGCCCGTCGGGTCTGAGCGTCTCGAGAGGGCGGGGCATGGCCGGGAGAGCGTCGCTCCCCCGGCCGGGTCGCGTCAGCCTCGGGGGCGCAGGTTGTCCGGGTCGTAGAGGGCGCGATAACCCACCGCCTCGACGGTCAGCGGATAGTGTTCGCCGAAGTACTCCATGGTCAGCGTCTGACCCACTCGGGCGTGGGAGACCGGCAGGTAGCCCAGGGCGATGATCTTCTGAACCGACGGGCCGTAGGCGATGCTCGTCACGTAGGAGCGCCGCCCCAGGGCGTCCACCAGCACCTCGCCGCTCTGTGGGTCGAGGATCGGCGAGTGGCCCACCGGGTAGCGGGCCACGCCC
>JAWWBV010000226.1:0-4789 GCA_033720795.1 Halomonas sp.
AGGGTCATCACCTCGCGCATCTCCTCGACGCCCATCGGGCCGCGGCCGAACACCTCGACCATGCGCTTTATGCCCTCCATCTCGAAGTAGGTCTCGCGGGCCTCCACGCCGCCGGGGGCCATGAGGATCAGCCGCTCGACGCGGGATGGATGCGCGAGCGCCTGGCCCAGGGCGATGGCGCCGCCCAGCGAGTTGCCGAGCAGGGTGCAGCGCGTGATGCCCAGCGCCGAGAGGAAGCCGTTCACGGCCTCGACGAAGAAGTCCAGATGGTACTCGACGTCGGCCGGCTTGTCGGAGCGGCCGAACCCCGGCAGGTCGAGCACCAGGTTGCGAAAGCCCGCCGCGGTGAAGGCGGGGTAGTTGCCCTTGAAGTTGCTGTAGCCGCTGGCGCCGGGGCCGCTGCCGTGCAGCCACACCACCACCGGGCCCTCGCCCTCGTCCAGGTAGTGCAGGCGCAGGCCGCTATCGAGGCGTACGTAGTGTCCTTCCGGCAACGGTAGATCCTGTGTGGCCATCTCGCTTCCTCCTCGTGGTGTCGTGTGCCACCGGCCATCGTCAGTGCCGGCCCCGGGAGCGGCATCGTCCGTTCAGACCAGTTGCCCGGGTGGCCGCGGAGGCATGCCTTGCCGGCGACAACCCTCCGTGAGGGCGCGGTGAACCCGTCCCTGGGCGCTAGCTTTTGCCCTGCGGCGCTCTCGCATCCTGCTCCGCTTGCAGGACCGCTGCCGGCCATCCATGGCCAGCCCGTTCGGCGAATTCGCCTCACCCAGGGCAAAGGACCCTGACGCCGAGTTGCCCCCGGCGCCATCCTTGGCAATGCCTCGTCGGCGCCTGAAATCTCTCGCTTAGTCTTATCGGACGATTTCCCGGGTCACGGCTTCTTCGATGATTGGCGCCATACCAGGGGCCGTTCCCCACGGAGCGGCCGGTCCAGCGCGGATTCGGAGGACGACGAGATGCAGCATCGAGGCAAGGTGGTAGTGGTGACCGGCGCCGGCCAGGGGATGGGGCGCGCCATCGTCGAGCGCTTCGCCCAGCAGGGCGCCAGCGTGGTGGCCCTGGACATCAACGAGGCCGCCGCCCGGGAGACGGCGAGCGTGGCCGGCGAGGGCGTGATCGGCCTGGCCTGCGACATCGCCGACGCCGCCGCCGTCAAGGCGGTGATGGCGGAGGTCGCCGAGCGCTACGGCCGCCTCGATGTGCTGGTCAACAACGCCGGCATGGGCTCGGTGGATGCCTTCCTGGAGACCCCCGACGAGAGCTGGGAGAAGGTCATCGGCGTCAACCTGACCGGCACCTTCCTGTGCTGCCGGGAGGGCGCGCGACTGATGCAGCAGGGCGGCCGCGGCGGGGCGATCGTCAACGTCTCGAGCTCCGCGGTGCTCTCCGGCGAGGGGCCGAGCCACTACTGTGCCTCCAAGGCCGGCGTCATGGGCCTGACCCGCAGCATCGCCCGCGAGCTCGCGGCCGACGGCATCCGCGTCAACACCCTGGTGCCGGGGCCCACCAGGACCCCGATGATGGCCGACATCCCCGAGGAGTGGACGCAGGCGATGATCAACGCCATTCCCCTGGGGCGCATGGGCGAGCCCGACGAGGTGGCCCGGGTGGCCTGCTTCCTGGCCAGCGACGATGCCAGCTTCATGACCGGCCAGAACGTCGGCGTCAACGGCGGCATGGTGTTCCTGTAGGGGAGTTAAAACATGGCGAACGAGACCATCGAGGCTCGCCTGGCGCGACTCGAGGCGATCGACGAGATCCGCCAGCTGGCGGCCAAGTATGCGCTGTCGCTGGACATGCGCGACCTGGACGCCCACGTCGGGCTGTTCGCGCCCGACATCCGCGTCGGCCGCGAGCGCCAGGGCCGGGCGCATCTCAAGGCCTGGGTCGACGACACCCTGCGCCACCAGTTCACCGGCACCTCGCACCACCTGGGGCAGCACATCATCGAGCTGGTCGATGCCGACCACGCGGTGGGGGTCGTCTACTCGAAGAACGAGCACGAGACCGGCGCCGAGTGGGTCACCATGCAGATGCTCTACTGGGACGACTACGAGCGCATCGACGGCCGCTGGTACTTCCGCCGTCGGCTGCCCTGCTACTGGTACGCCAGCGACCTCAACCGGCCGCCGATCGGCGACATGAAGATGCGCTGGCCCGGCCGCGAGCCTTACGCCGGCACCTTCCACGACCTCTTTCCCAGCTGGAAGGAGTTCTGGGCCGAGCGGCCCGACAAGGAGACGCTGCCCGAGGTGGTCAGCCCCGCGCCCCTCGAGCGTTTCCTCATCACCATGCGCCGGGACGCCCCGGCGCCACGGATCCGGGTGCGCTGAGGCGCCCGGTACGGCACGAGCAGGGCAAGGGAGACTGACAGGATGAACAACAATCACACGGCGGCCCTGGAGCGCCCCCTCGGTCAGCAGGCGCCCGCCACGGTTCCGATGGCGGAGACCCAGGCCAAGATGGACCGGCGCGCCCGGGCGGCGCTGATCCGCCCCGACGAGGCCTACACCCTCGCCGATCGTCTCGAGGAGCAGGCGACGCGCTTCGCCGACCGCCCGCTGCTGATGTATGGAACGCGACGGCTGAGCTACGCCGAGGTCGACGCCCGGGCCAACCAGGTGGCGAGGGTGCTCGCCGACCGCGGCCTGTCCCGCGGCGACGTCTGCGCCCTGGCGATGGAGAACCGTCCCGAGTTCTTCTGCGTCTGGTTCGGCATGGTCAAGCTCGGCGTGGTGGTCGCCTTCATCAATACCCAGATCAGCGGCGCGCCGCTCGCCCATGCCCTGGCCACCACCGAGGCCAAGGCGGCGGTGGTGGGCCAGGAGTGCCTGGACAACTTCCTGGGGCATGACGCCGACGCCGACGCCGAACGGCCTGCGCTGCCGCTCTGGCTGCTCGAGGATCCCGAGCTCGCGCCGCCGGCGAGCCTGCCCGAGGGGGTCGAGGCGGCGCTCGGCGACGCCCTCGAGGCCGCCTCCAGCGAGGCCGTGCCCGCCAGCTGGCGCGAGGGCATCACCGCCGAGACGCCGACGCTGCTGATCTTCACCTCCGGCACCACCGGCCTGCCCAAGGCCGCCATCTACAGCCACATGCGCTGGCTGTCGTCGGGGGACGTGATGGTCGAGACCATCGGCGCCGCGCCGGAGGACGTCTTCTACTGCTGCCTGCCGCTCTACCACGGCGCCGCCGCCACCTCGGTGACCTCCACGGCGCTCAAGGCCGGCGCGGCGATCGCCGTGCGGCGCAAGTTCAGCGTGCGCGAGTTCTGGCCCGACCTGCGCCGCTACGGGGTCACGGTCTGCCAGTACATCGGCGAGATCTGCCGCTACCTGCTCAACCACCAGGCCGAGGCCGGCGATCACCGCCTGCGCTGCATGATGGGCGCCGGGCTGACCGCCGAGTCCTGGCGGCGCTGGGTGGCCCGCTTCGGCCACATGGACATCTACGAGGGCTGGGGCTCCACCGAGGCCAACACCAACCTGATCAACCTCGACAATCGGGTGGGCGCCTGCGGGCGGGTGCCGGACTGGGACAAGACCAACTTCCGATTGATCCGCTTCGACCTCGAATCGGAGACCCATGTGCGCGATGAGGCGGGCTTCTGCATCCCCTGCGAGGTCAACGAGGTGGGCGAGGGCGTCGGCATGATCCTCGACCAGGCGCGCTTCGAGGGGTATACCTCCCCGGAGGCCACCGAACAGAAGATCCTGCGCAACGTCTTCCGCGAGGGGGACGCCTACTGGCGCTCCGGCGACCTGCTGCGCTACGACGAGGACCGCTACTTCTACTTCGTCGACCGCATCGGCGACACCTTCCGCTGGAAGAGCGAGAACGTCTCGACCCAGGAGGTGGCGGCGGCCCTGGATGACTTCGCCGGCGCCGAGCTGATCAACATCTACGGCGTGCGAGTCCCCGAGCACGAGGGGCGAGCCGGCATGGCGGCGATCGTCATGCAGCCGGGCGAGGCATTCGATCCCGACGCGTTCTACGCGCTCACCGAGCGGCGCCTGCCGCGCTACGCGGCGCCGCTGTTCGTGCGGGTGGCCTCGGATGCGGACATGACCACCACCTTCAAGCTGCGCAAGGTGGACCTGCAGCGCCAGGGCTACGACCCCGAGCGCTGCGGTGACCCGCTCTACCTGCGTGACGATCGGGCGGGCACCTATCGGCCCTACTCCCGCGCGCTGCTCGACGCCCTGGGCCTGCCGCCGTTTCAAGGCTGAGGCGACTCCAACAAGAAGGAAGGACACATGACGGGATTGAGAGGCAACGCCGCCATCGTCGGGGCGGCCCAGTACAAGCCGGAGAAGTACCAGACCGCGCCGCAGATGTTCCACCTGGAGCAGGTCGCCGACCTGGCCGGGCAGGCGCTGGCGGACGCGGGCCTCGAGGCCTCCGACCTCGACGGCCTGGTGATCAACGGCCCGCACTTTCACGAGGCCTCGGTGTTCGTGCCGGCCATGGCCGCCGAGTACCTGGGCATCAACGTCAACTTCGCCGAGGTGGTCGATCTCGGCGGCTGCACGCCGGTGGGCATGGTGTGGCGCGCCGCCGCCGCCATCGAGATGGGGCTGTGCGAGGCGGTGCTCTGCGTGATGCCGGCGCGCATGGCGCCCTTCGGCCCCGGCGAGGACCCGGCCTGGATGGCCCAGGCGATGCGCTTCGGCGGTCACAGCACCGCCTTCGGCGCCCCGGAGGCGGAGTTCGACCTGCCCTACGGGCACATGGGCCAGAACACCGGCTACGCGATGATCGCCCAGCGCTACGCGGCCCGCTACGGCTACGA
>JAWWBV010000227.1:0-4778 GCA_033720795.1 Halomonas sp.
CGCGGCCAGCACCCCGGCGAAGGCGGCCAGCGCCACGCCGAAGCCGTAGGTCAGGGTGATCAGCTGCGGCACGTTGACGCCGAAGGCCTGCATCAGCGCCGGGTTCTCGGTGCCGGCACGCAGGTAGGCCCCGAGCCGGGTGCGCTCGATGATGAACCAGGTGCCACCGCACACCACCAGCGCCGCCACCAGCACCCAGGCACGGTAGGTCGGCAGGAACATGAAGCCGAGGTTCAGGCCGCCCTGCAGCGCCTCGGGGGTGGGGTAGCTCGACCCCGAGACCCCGAAGATGTTGATCAGGGTGCCCTCGAAGATCAGCGCCAGACCGTAGGTGAGCAGCAGCCCGTAGAGGTGGTCGAGGTGGGCGATGCGCCGCAGCACCAGCCGCTCGATCACCACCCCCAGGGCCCCCACCACCAGCGGCACCAGCAGCAGCGCGGCCCAGTAGTTGATGCCCAGGTACTGAAGGGCCAGCATCGCCGCGAAGGCGCCCAGCATGTACTGCGCCCCGTGGGCGAAGTTGATGATCTTCAAAAGCCCGAAGATCACCGCCAGCCCCAGGCTCAGCAGGGCATAGAAGGCACCGTTGATCAGGCCCAGCATCAGCTGGCCCATGAACACCGCCAACGGCACCCCGAATATCATCGTCATGTCACGCTCCTCCCGTCAGAGGGGCGGCGGCCGCGGCCGCCGCCCTGCCTCGACTCGCTCAGTTCTGCACCAGCTTGCACTGGCTCTCGGCGAGCGGGCGGTAGGCCTCCTCGGCGGGGATGGTGCTCTTGATCTCGTAGAGGTCCCACTCGCCGGTGGATTCGTCCGGCGACTTCACCTCGGCGAGGTACATGTCGTGGACCATGCGGCCATCCTCGCGGATGCGGCCGTTGCGGGCGAAGAAGTCCTCGACGGGGGTCGCGGCCATCTGGGCGCGCACCGCCTGGGCCTCGTCGGTGCCGGCGGCCTCCACGGCGTTGAGGTAGTGCATGGTGCTGGAGTAGACGCCGGCCTGGACCATGGTCGGCATCCGGCCCACGCGCTCGAAGTAGCGCTCGGCCCACTCGCGGGACGCCTCGTCCATGTCCCAGTACCAGCCGGTGGTGAGCAGCAGGCCCTGGGTGGCTTCCAGGCCCATGGCGTGGACGTCGTTGAGGAAGATCAGCAGGCCGGCGAGCTGCTGGCCGGTCTGGGTCAGCCCGAACTGGCTGGCGGTCTTGATGGCGTTGACGGTGTCGGAGCCGGCGTTGGCCAGGCCGACGATGTCGGCGCCGGAGCCCTGGGCCTGGAGGATGTAGGAGGAGAAGTCGCTGGTCGGGAAGGGGTGGCGCACGCCGCCGACGATCTCGCCACCATTGGCCTCCACCACCGCACTGACATCGGCCTCCAGCGCATGGCCGAAGGCGTAGTCGGCGGTGAGCATGAACCAGGTCTCGCCGCCCTGGTCGACGACGGCCTTGGCGGTGCCGTTGGCCAGCGGGTAGGTGTCGTAGACCCAGTGGAGGTGGTTCGGCGTGCAGTGCTCGTTGGTAATGCTCGAGGCCGCGGAGCCGGAGATGATCGCCAGGCCCCCCGACTCCTCCAGCACCTTGCTCACGGCGATGGAGACCGAGGAGGCGACCATGCCGGCGACGAGGTCGACGTTCTCCTGGTCGACCCAGCCGCGCACGGTGTTGGCGCCCACGTCGGCGCTGTTGCGGTCGTCGGCGCTGAACACCTCGATGGGCACGCCGTTGACCTCGCCGCCGACGTCCTCGACGGCCATCTTCAGCGCCTCGAGGCCGCCGGGGCCCGCCAGGTCGCGATAGGTGCCGGACATGTCGGCGAGGTAGCCGATGCGCACGGCATCGTCGCTCATCTGGGCCTGGGCGTTGCCGGCGACCAGGGTGGCGGCGGCGAGGGCGATGCTGCTGGCGAGCGTCTTGCGATTGAAGGTCATGATCATCTCCGTGGCCCGGTGGGGCCCTTTGTTGTTGTCGATACGGATGGGTGTCGCGGCGGCGGCTGGCTGCCGGGACCGGGGGCGGGACGGCGGAACCGTCAGACCCCCAGCAGGGTGTTGAGGTGCTCGCGCCGGGCGGGCAGCTCGGCGGCGCTGATCTCCTCGATGATGCGGCCGTGTTCCATGACGAAGTGCCGGTCGGCCAGGGGCGCGGCGAAGCGGAAGTTCTGCTCCACCAGCACGATGGTCATGCCGCGCTCCTTGAGCTTGATCAGCACCTCGCCCAGCGCCTGGACGATGACCGGGGCGAGCCCCTCGGTGATCTCGTCAAGCAGCAGCATCCGCGCGCCGGTGCGCAGGATGCGGGCCATGGCCAGCATCTGCTGCTCGCCGCCGGAGAGCCGGGTGCCCTGGCTGCGGCGCCGCTCGTAGAGGTTGGGGAACATGGCGTAGATCTCGTCGAGCCCCATGCCGCCGCTGCGCACCGTGGGCGGCAGCAGCAGGTTCTCCTCGACGTCGAGGCTTGAGAAGATGCCGCGCTCCTCGGGGCAGTAGCCCACGCCGAGCCGCGGGATGCGGTGCGGCTTCATGTCGAGGGTCTCGGTGCCGTTGATGACGATGGAGCCGGTGCGCCGGCCGACCATGTTCATGATCGCCTTGAGGGTGGTGCTGCGCCCGGCGCCGTTGCGCCCGAGCAGGGTGACGAGCTCCCCGCGCTTCACGTCGAAGTCGACGCCGTGCAGGATGTGCGACTCGCCGTAGAAGGCGTGCAGGTCGCTGACCCGCAGCATCTCGGCGCCGTCCCGTTCCGGGGTCTCGCCGAGCGTCTGTGCTGCCTGGCTCATGCGCTGGCCTCCTCTTCTGCCGCGGCATCGCTGCCCATGTAGGCCTCCCGAACCCGCGGGTCGCGGGAGACGGCCTCGTAGTCGCCCTCGGCCAGCACGCTGCCCCGGGCCAGCACGGTGATGCGGTCGCACAGGCGGCTGACCACGCTGAGGTTGTGCTCCACCATCAGCACGGTGCGCCCCGCCGAGACCCGCCGGATCAGCTCGACGATGCGGTCGACGTCCTCGGCCCCCATGCCCTGGGTCGGCTCGTCGAGCAGCATCACCGTGGGATCCAGCGCCAGGGTGGTCGCCACCTCCAGCGCCCGCTTGCGCCCGTAGGGCATCTCCACGGTGAGCACGTCGGCGTACTCCTTGAGGCCCACCTCGTCGAGCAGCGCGATGGCGCGCTCGTTCAGGTGCTCGAGGCTCTTCTCGGACTTCCAGAAGTGAAAGGAGGTGCCGAGGCGGCGCTGCAGCGCCACGCGCACGTTCTCCATGGCGGTCATGTGGGCGAACACCGCCGAGATCTGGAAGGAGCGCACCAGGCCGAGCCGGGCGATCTCGTTGGCCCGCATGTTGGTGATCGGCTTGCCGCGATAGAGGATCTCGCCGCGGGTGGGCGGCAGGAACTTGGTCAGCAGGTTGAAGACGGTGGTCTTGCCGGCCCCGTTGGGGCCGATCAGGGCATGGATGTGCCCCTCCCGGACCCGCAGGTTGACGTCGTCCACGGCGGTGAAGCCGCGAAACTCCTTGGTCAACCCGCGCGTTTCCAGAATGAACTCCTGGGTCATGGTGGGTCCTCTCTGGATCGCTGGCGCGATCCGCCGTGGATGCTGTTGTCGTTGTTGTCGGCCGTTGTCGTTGTTATGGCGGTGCCGGCATCGAGGGTCCGTGATGCGCCATCACGCGGCCCCGGAGAACACGCTACACTTTACGTTAACGTAAGCTAGAGGAGCGGACGCGGCGGGGCAACAGGAGAAGGCCGGAACTCGACCAATGGTGTAGACGCGTGCGCTATCAATAGCTTGCAAACTATGTCAGGCGATACATGCCACGAAAAAGGCGCGATGCCCGCCTGGGGCATCGCGCCTTGTCTCCTCGGCGACCCGCGGGCCGCCCCGTTCACGAGGGCGTCGCGGCTCGCGGGGCCGTCAGCACTCGATGGCGTTGACCGCGAGGCCTCCCTTGGAGGTCTCCTTGTACTTGTCCTGCATGTCGGCGCCGGTGTCGCGCATGGTGCGGATCGCCTTGTCCAGCGAGATGAAGTGCTCGCCGTCGCCGCGCAGCGCCATCTGGGCGGCGTTGATCGCCTTGACCGAGGCGATGGCGTTGCGCTCGATGCAGGGCACCTGAACGAGCCCGCCCACGGGGTCGCAGGTGAGCCCGAGGTTGTGCTCCAGGCCGATCTCGGCGGCGTTCTCCACCTGGCCCGGCGAGCCGCCCAGCACCTCGGTCAGCCCCGCCGCCGCCATGGCGCAGGCCGAGCCGACCTCGCCCTGGCAGCCCACCTCGGCGCCGGAGATGGAGGCGTTCTTCTTGCACAGGATGCCCACCGCGGCGGCGGTCAGCAGGAAGTCGACCACGCAGCGCTCGTCGGCCTCGGGCTGGAACTTCATGTAGTAGTGCAGCACCGCCGGGATGATGCCCGCCGCGCCGTTGGTCGGCGCGGTGACCATGCGCCCGCCGGCGGCGTTCTCCTCGTTGACCGCCAGGGCGAAGACGTTGACCCAGTCCATCGCCGAGAAGGTGGTGGCGATCAGGCTGCGATCGTCGTCCATGGCCTCGAGGCGCCGATGCAGGGCGGCGGCGCGACGGCGCACCTCGAGCCCGCCGGGCAGCACACCCTCGGCGGCCAGGCCCTGGTCGACGCACGCCTGCATCGCCTCCCAGATCCGCCACAGCTCGGCGCGCACCTCGGCCTCGCTGCGCCAGGCCTTCTCGTTCTCCATCATCAGTTCGCTGATACGCAGGCCGTGCAGGCGGCACAGCGCCAGCAGCTCGCCGGCGCTGTTGAAGTC
>JAWWBV010000228.1:0-4770 GCA_033720795.1 Halomonas sp.
ATGGAGGCCGCCGGGCTCGAGCGGGTCGAGTACACCAACCTCACCGGGGGCATCGTCGCCCTGCATCGCGGCATCAAGCTGTGAGGGCATGATGTCGCTGTCTCCCACTCTGCTGCTGGCCGGTCTCGAACGCACCCTCAATGCCCTGCTCGCCCGGGATCCCGCGGCGCCGTCGCGGCTGGCCCGGCTCGCCGGCCAACGCGTCCTGCTGCGCCTGGAGCGCCCCGAGCTGGCGCTGGCCATCCACTTCCACCCGGCGGGCCTCGATCTGCTGCGCCCCGACCTGACCGACGAGGCGGCCTTCGACGAGGCGGCCTTCGACGCGGTGGTCGAGCTGGACGCCGAGACCCTCGGCGAGCTGCTCGGTGGCGCCCCCATCGAGCGCCTGATGTTCCAGGGCAAGCTCGCCGTGCGCGGACGCACCCACCTGCTCGAGGCGACCCGCGACCTGCTCTTCGACCTGGACCTCGACTGGGAGGGCGAGCTCGCCCGCTGGCTCGGCGACATCCCGGCCCATAGCCTGGCCGAGGGGGTGCGCAGCCTCTCCCAGTGGGGGCTGCGCACCCGCCAGGAGTTCTGCGCCGACGTCGGCGAGTACGTCTTCGAGGAGGCACGCCTGCTGCCGGGACGCCACCAGCTCGAGGCGCTGCGCGACCACATGACCGAGCTGGAGATCGCCACCGACCGCCTCGAGGCCCGCCTGGCCCGGCTGCGCCGTCGCCTGGCCGCGGCGGAGGCAGCCTCATGATCCTGCGACTGGCGCGCATCGTCTGGGTGATCACCCGCTACCGCCTCGACACCCTGCTGCCCCTGGCACGCCTGCCCTGGTGGCTGCGCGGCCTGTTCCTGCTCTCGCCGCTGCGCCTGGTGCCGATCGGCGAGCGCTCCCGGGGCGAGCGCCTGCGCCTCGCCCTGGAGTCGCTGGGCCCGATCTTCGTCAAGTTCGGCCAGATGCTCTCGACCCGCCGCGACCTGCTGCCCGAGGATATCGCCGACGAGCTGCAGCGCCTCCAGGACCAGGTGCCGCCCTTCCCCGGCCACCAGGCCATGGCGCTGGTCGAGGAGGAGCTCGAGATGTCGCTGGAGGAGGCCTTCGCCAGCTTCGAGCCCGAGCCCCTGGCCTCGGCCTCCGTCGCCCAGGTGCATGCCGCTCGGCTGCACGACGGCGAGGCCGTGGTGGTCAAGATCATCCGCCCGGGCATCGACCGGGTGATGCGCCAGGACATGGCGCTGATGTACCGCTTCGCCAGCGTGCTGGCGCGCATCCCCGAGGCGCGCCGGCTGCGTCCCGTGGAGGTGGTCCGCGACTACGAGGCCACGCTGTTCGACGAGCTCGACCTGACCAAGGAGGCCGCCAACACCTCCCAGCTCAAGCGCAACTTCAAGGGCTCACCGCTGCTCTACGTGCCGGCCATCCACTGGGAGCTGACCCGTCGCCGGGTGATGGTCCAGGAGCGGATCTACGGCGTGCCGGTGGCCGACACCGCGGCATTGATCGCCCAGGGCACCAACCTCAAGAAGCTCGCCGAGCGCGGCGTGGAGATCTTCTTCACCCAGGTGTTCCGCGACAACTTCTTCCACGCCGACATGCACCCGGGCAACATCTTCGTCGCCTACGAGCACCCCGAGGATCCCCAGTACATCGCCATCGACTGCGGCATCGTCGGCAGCCTCACCCGCGAGGACCAGGACTACCTGGCGCGCAACCTGCTGGCCTTCTTCCACCAGGACTACTACGAGGTGGCCGCCCTGCACATCGAGTCCGGCTGGGTGGGCGAGGAGACCCGGGCCAACGAGTTCGCCGCGGCGGTGCGCACGGTGTGCGAGCCGATCCTCGAGAAGCCGCTCAAGGACATCTCCTTCGGCCAGGTGCTGCTGGGGCTCTTCCAGACCGCGCGGCGTTTCAACATGGAGGTGCAGCCCCAGCTGGTGCTGCTGCAGAAGACCCTGCTGAACATCGAGGGGCTGGGGCGCCAGCTCTATCCCGATCTCGACCTCTGGGCCACCGCCAAGCCCTACCTGGAGCGCTGGATGAAGGAGCGCGCCGGCGCCCGCGGCCTGCTGGAGTCCCTGAAGCGCCAGGCGCCCGAGCTCTCCCGCCAGCTGCCGGAGCTGCCGGTGCTCGCCCACCAGGCGCTCTCCCGGGCCGAGCAGGAGCATCGTCAGCGGCGGCGCCAGTCGACCGCCATGGGCGACATCTCGCGCCAGCTGGTGCGCCAGGGCCATCGCCACCGGCGGCTGCGCCTGGGCCTGCTGCTGGTGGTCGCCGCGCTGGCCTGGCAGCCGCTCCACGCATGGGCCGCCGGCCAGCCCTGGCCGGTGCTCGCCGCCGCCGGCCTCGGCGTGCTGCTGCTGGCCTGGAACTGACCTCAAGCAATGGAACCCTGTCCCATGAGCGATATACTGGACCGACTGCACGACGTGCTCGAACAGCGCCGCCAGGCCGATCCCGACAGCTCCTACGTGGCCGCCCTGCATCACAAGGGGCTCAACAAGATCCTCGAGAAGGTCGGCGAGGAGACCACGGAGACGCTGCTGGCGGCCAAGGATGCCGAGCACGGCGATGCGGCGGCGCATCAGGCGTTGATCGCCGAAACGGCCGACTTGTGGTTTCATAGCCTGGTGATGCTCTCGCACCTGGGCCTCGACCACGGCGCGGTCCTGGATGAGCTGGGCCGCCGCTTCGGCGTCTCGGGACACGACGAGAAGGCCGCACGGCCGCAATAGACCCATTCGGTTCCCGGACAGCCCGGGACCACGTTTCAGAGGAAGCGCACATGTTAGGTGGTATCAGTATCTGGCAGCTGCTGATCGTTCTCGGCATCATCATCCTGATCTTCGGCACCAAGAAGCTGCGCAACGTCGGCGGCGACCTGGGCGGCGCCGTGAAGGGCTTCAAGAAGGCCATGCACGACGAGGAGAAGGGCGACAAAGCCGAGGACGAGCAGGCGAACGATCCCCAGGCCCGCGTCAGCCATGACGACGAGGGGATCAACACCTACGACGTCAAGGCCGAGAAGAAGGCCGAGGACTCGGAAGAGCGCAAGTAAACCGCCATGTTCGATATGGGCTTTCTCGAACTGATGATCATCGGCGTGGTGGGCCTGCTGGTGCTCGGTCCCGAGCGCCTGCCCAAGGCCGCGCGCACCCTGGGGCTGTGGATCGGCAAGATCAAGCGCACGGTCTCGGGCATGCAGAGCGAGATCAGCGCCCAGCTCGAGGCCGAGGAGCTGCGCCAGAAGCTCAACGAGCAGCAGAAGAAGCTCGATGAGGGCGTCCAGCAGGTCAAGCGGGGCGTGGAGAGCATCGCCGAGGACGACAACGGCACGTCCGCGTCGTCCTCGCGCAGCAAGGCCGAACCCGCCGAGCAGCGCCTCGACGACGCCCTGG
Source organism: Halomonas sp. (assembly GCA_033720795.1). GTDB lineage: Bacteria > Pseudomonadota > Gammaproteobacteria > Pseudomonadales > Halomonadaceae > Halomonas. The sequence continues at coordinate 3,391 of JAWWBV010000228.1, forward strand.
CCCGGGCCCGCCAGGACTCCGAGGGCGATGAACCACCGCGCGCCGCCGATGCCTCCACCGCCGACAAGGATTCCGCCTCCCGATGAGCAAGACCGGTGATCCCCAGGAACAGAACCAGGCTCCGCTGATCGAGCACCTCATCGAGTTGCGCTCGCGGCTGATGCGGGCGGTGATCGCGATCCTGGTGATCTTCCTCGGGCTCTATGCCTTCGCCAACGACATCTACCTGTTCGTCGCCCAGCCGCTGATGGCGCTGCTGCCGGAAGGCTCGCAGATGATCGCCACCGAGGTCGCCTCGCCCTTCCTCGCGCCCTTCAAGCTGACCCTGGTGGTGGCGGTCTTCGCCGCCGTGCCCTACGTGCTGCATCAGGCCTGGGCCTTCGTGGCGCCGGGGCTCTACGACAACGAGAAGGCGCTGGCCCTGCCGATCCTGGCCTCCAGCATCGCGCTCTTCTACGGCGGCGCCGCCTTCGCCTACTACGTGGTCTTCCCGCTGCTGTTCCAGTTCTTCACCCAGACCGGGCCGGAGAACGTGGCGGTGATGACCGACATCAACCAGTACCTGAACTTCGTCCTCAAGCTGTTCTTCGCCTTCGGCGTGGCCTTCGAGATCCCCATCGCCACCTTCCTGCTGATCCTCTCGGGCGCCACCACGGTGGAGAGCCTGTCGAAGAAGCGCCCCTACGTGGTGCTGGGCTGCTTCGTCATCGGCATGCTGCTGACCCCGCCGGACGTGGTCTCCCAGAGCCTGCTGGCGGTGCCGATGTACCTGCTCTATGAGGTGGGCCTGCTGTTCGGCCGGCTGGTGCGCCGCAAGCGCGACCAGGACGCCGAAGACACGGCGAACGACGACGAGGGCTAAGGGCCCGGGGCGGCGACGCGCTCTGCCAAGGCGCGTCCCGCCAGGATCACGCCTCGCCACGAAAAACGCCCAGCGGCACGGCCGCTGGGCGTTTTTCGTCTCGGGGCAGGCCGGCGAGGCCTCGCCTGGCCGTCGGCCCTAGAGGTCCATCAGCTCGTCGATGCGATCGACCAGCTTGAAGATGCCGGTCGCCGCCTCGCTGATGCGGGTCGCCAGCATGTAGGCCGGCGTGGTCACCACCCGGTTCTCGAAGTCGAGCACGATGTCCTCCACCCCGCAGCTGCGGTGCAGGCCGCCCATGGCGCTGATCGCGCCGGCGACGCCGGGATCGCTGCCCACGGTCACGGCGATGCCCGGGCCGAGCAGGCGTGGCACCAGCACCGGGCTGATGCACATCAGGCCGATCGGCTTGCGCGCCTCGTGGAAGCCGGCCAGCGCCTCGGTCAGCGCCTCGATCACCTGCAGGCCGTCGCCGGCCTCGGCGAAGTCCGAGAGGTTCTTCGCCACGCCGAAGCCGC
>JAWWBV010000229.1:0-4770 GCA_033720795.1 Halomonas sp.
CCGGCCTCGAAGGCCGCCTGGGTGCTCTCGATCTGCTCCTCGATGGTGACAGGAATGGCGGGGTTGTGTTCCTTGCGGCCCACGCTGCCGGTGATGGCGACACAGATGATGCAGGGATTAGGCATAGGGGTCTCCCCACCATGCCGGCGGATTGCCGGCATGATGTATTGGATGATGGCTGGCCCGACGGACGGCGATGGCGCCGCTCAGGGTTTCCGAAGCACGGTCAGCAGCCGCTCGGCAAACAGGCCCGGCACTTCGACGGAGGGCACATGGCCCACGCCGTCCAGGATCTCCAGCGGCGCACCGTCGCACTCGTCCGCCAGGGCCTCGAGGGTCGCCGGCGGGGTTGCCATGTCCTCGCTGCCACCGAGCAGCTTCACCTTCACGCCCTTCCCGGACAGCTTGCCGGTGAAGACGTTGCGCCCCAGCATCTCGCACAGCCGCGCATAGGACTCGTCATCGCCGCGGCCCATCTGGGTGCACCATCCGGCCTTGAGCGCCGGCTCGGCCTCGAAGCAGGCGGGAGCGAACCAGCGCGGTACGATCTCCTCGGCCATCGCCGCCAGGCCCTCCTGGCGCACGCGCCCGGCCCGGGTGTTCCACAGCTCGGCGTTGCCGATCACCGCCCCGGTGTTGGTCAGGGTGGCGGAGAGCAGGCGCTCGCCGTGCTCACTGATGAGCTGCTGGCCGACCACCCCGCCGATGGAGGTGCCGGCGAAGTGGAAACGCTCGACGCCGGCACGATCGGCCAGCGTCAGGGCCTCTCTGGCCAGGTCGGCCGGGGTGATCGGCCCCTCGCCCCAGGACTGGCTGGCGCCGTGGCCGGGCAGGTCCCAGGTCAACACGCGGTAGCTTGGCAGCAGCATGGGCAGGAGGTCGTCCCACACCGCCTGGCTCATGCCCAGGGGGTGGGCCAGGATCACCAGGGGGTTGGCCTCGGCGCCGAGCAGTCGATAGGCCACGCTGCGGCCCTGGATGTTGATGAATGCCATGGTCTCTCTCCTTTATGCCCGCTCGATCAGGGTAGCGATGCCCTGCCCCACGCCCACGCACATGGTGCACAGGGCGTAGCGCTTGCCGCTCTTCTTGAGCTCATGGGCGGCGGTCAGCAGCAGCCGCGCGCCGGACATGCCCAGCGGGTGGCCGAGCGCGATGGCGCCGCCGTTGGGGTTGACCCGCGGGTCGTCGTCTTTGATGCCCAGATCGCGCATACAGGCCAGCGCCTGGGCGGCGAAGGCCTCGTTGAGCTCGATGACGTCGATCTCGTCGAGCGACACGCCGGTGCGTTCGAGCAGCCTGTTCACCGCCGGCACCGGGCCATAGCCCATGATGCGTGGCTCGACCCCGGCGGTGGCCATGCCGAGGATCTTCGCCATGGGCGTGAGGCCATGCTGCTCCACCGCGGCGGCACTGGCCACCAGCATGGCGGCGGCGCCGTCGTTGACCCCCGAGGCATTGCCGGCGGTGACGCTGCCGCCCTCGCGGAAGGGCGTGGGCAGGCCGGCGAGCTTCTCGAGGGTGGTCTCGCGCAGGTGCTCGTCCTGGTCGAAGATCAACGGCGCCTGCTTGCGCCGCGGGATCTCGATGGCGGTGATCTCCTCGGCAAAGCGGCCGGCCTGCTGGGCGGCGGCGGCCTTCTGCTGGGAGCGCAGGGCGAAGGCGTCCTGGTCCTCGCGGGCGATCGAGAACTGCTCGGCCACGTTCTCGGCGGTCTCGGGCATGGAGTCCACGCCATAGGCCTTCTTCATCAGCGGGTTGATGAATCGCCAGCCGATGGTGGTGTCCTCGATCTTCTGGCCACGGGAGAAGGCGCTGTCGGCCTTGCCCATCACGTAGGGCGCCCGGGACATGGACTCCACCCCGCCGGCCAGGGCCAGCTCCATCTCGCCGGCCTTGATGGCACGGAAGGCGGTGCCCACCGCGTCCATGCCGGAACCGCACAGGCGGTTCAGCGTGGTGCCGGGCACGGAGGTCGGCAGGCCGGCGAGCAGCAGTGACATGCGCGCCACGCTGCGGTTGTCCTCGCCGGCCTGGTTGGCGCAGCCCATGAAGACATCGTCGATGGCCGCCGGGTCGAGCCCCGGGGCATCATTCAGCACCGCCTTGAAGATGCTGGCGGCGAGGTCATCGGGGCGCACGCTGGAGAGCGTGCCGCCGAAACGCCCCACGGCGCTGCGCCGGGGATGACAGAGGAATACGTCGGTCATGGTGATCTCCTGTTATTCGCCGGCGTGCTGGCGTTCGGTTCTGTCCTTCAGCTCGCGCAGGATCTCGAGCTCATGCGAGGAGGGCTCCGGAGTGCTCTCGAGCTCGCCGGCGAAGCGGATCTCCCAGCCGGTGGCCTCGATCACGTCCTCGCGGCTCACGCCCGGATGCAGGGAGACCACGGTGAGCTCCTTGCTCTCGGGATCGGGCTTCATCACGCAGAGGTCGGTGATGACGCGCGTGGGCCCCCTGCCGATGTTCGGCACGCCGTCGCGGCCCTTGCCGTCGCGGCCGAAGCCCAGGGTGGTAACGAAGTCGACGTCCTTCACGAAGGCACGCCTGGAGTGCTTGAGGGTGATGAAGACTTCGCCGGCGTTGGTGGCGATCTCCGGCGCCCCACCACCGCCGGGCAGGCGCACCTTGGGATCGTGGTAGTCGCCGATCAGGGTGGTATTGAGGTTGGCGTAGCGGTCGATCTGGGCGGTGCCCAGGAAGCCCACGCTGATCTTGCCGCCCTGCAGCCAGTAGCGGAACATCTCCGGCACCGCGACGGTGGTCAGCGCCGACTCGGCGAGCTCGCCGTCGCCGATGGAGAGCGGCAGCACCTCCGGCTTGGTCTGCAGGGTGCCGGACTCGTAGATCAGCACCACGTCGGGGGCATGGGTCAGGCGCGCCAGGTTGGCGGCCTCGGAGGGCAGGCCGATGCCGACGAAGCAGGTCATGCCGTTTTCCAGGGCCCGGGCGGCGGTGACGGTCATCATCTCCGAGGACGTGTACTCGATGCTCATCAGGCGTTCCCCCCTGCGTTCATGACATTCTCTTCGATCCAGGCCGTGAAGGCGTCGCGATCCCGGGCGATGGCATCCCACTCCTTGTAGAAGCGGTTGTTGCGCGGGTAGTAGCCATGGGCATAGGAGGGCAAGGCGCCCTTCTCGGCCACGGCGATGGCATCGATGGCCCAGCCCGGGATGAGGCAGGCGTTGGGGTGGTAGCCCGGCTCGGCGGTCAGGTCCTCGACGATCTCCTCGACGGTGACGATGCTGTGCTTGGCCGCCAGCACGGCCTCCTTCTGCACCCCGACGATGCCTTCCACCAGCACATTGCCCTTACGGTCCGCCTTCTGGGCGTGGACGATGGAGACATCCGGGCGCACCGCCGGCACCGCGGCCAGGCGCTCGCCGGTGAACGGGCACTCGATGAACTTGATCTGGTCGTTGACGTTGGGCAGCTCGCTGCCCACATAGCCGCGCAGCACGGCCAGCGGCAGGCCGGCGGCCCCGGCCTCGAAGGCGCAGGCCATGGCGGCGTGACTGTGCTCGAGGATCTCGATCTGGCGGGGCCAGCCCTTCTCCACGGCGTCGCGCAGGCGGTGCAGAGAGCCCACGCCGGGGTTGCCGCCCCAGGAGAAGATGACCTTCCTCGCACAGCCCGCGCCGATCAGCTGATCATAGATCAGGTCGGGGGTCATGCGGATCAGGGTCAGGTCGCGCTTCTGCTGGCGGATCACCTCGTGACCCGCGGCGAAGGGAATCAGGTGGGTAAAGCCTTCCATGGCCACGGTGGCGCCGTCCTCGACGTAGCGCGCGACCGCGTCATGCAGACTCAGGAACTCGGCCATGATGGTTTGCCTCTTGCTGTTGCGTGCCCAAGGCCACCAGCAGGGAGCCGGCCGCCTGTCTTGTTCGCTATGTGAACATAGGTTTGTATTGCGAACAATTTACTCTCGTCGCTGTCGGCCGTCAAATGTGTCCGAGCGCGCACGCCAGCAGGAGGCCCAGACTCCCCGCGCGGTTGTTCCGCATAACACTCGATGCTTCAGTCGATTACTCGCGCATCAGGCACGAGGAGGCACGCCCTGAGGGCGGCTCGACCGCGACCAAAGTATAAGAACGAACCGCGGCGAACCAGGGAGTGCTTTCTTCCATCACGCCGCCGCGGCGCAGCACCTGGCTGGCAAGGGATCAGCACAGCAGGCTCACGAGAGACGGATACCGCATTGGGCCGGGCGGGGCCGGGCGAAGGACCATGGGGTGAGCACCGCGTGCCTCACGCGCAATTGTTCGGATAACGAACACCGTGCTACCGTTGTGCGTCTCGACCCCGTTACCGGCCCAGCACAACCAGCGGATGGCATGCCGATGCACAACGAGACCCTGACCCCGGATGATCGCGACTTCGTCACCGCCCTCGCCAGTGGCCTCGAGGTCATCCTGGCCTTCGACGAGGCCCACCCGCGCATGACGCTCACCGAGGTGGCGGCGCGCACCGGCATGAACCGTGCCCGGGCGCGACGTTTCCTGCTGACGCTCCATGCCCTGGGCTATGTGCGCAAGCAGCAGCGCCACTTCGAGCTGGCCCCCAAGGTCCTCAGCCTCGGCTACGCGTTCCTGTCGGCCAATCACTACCGCAGCGTGATCCAGCAGATTCTCGAGGACATCACCACCGAATGTGGCGAGTCCTCGTCGCTGGGCGTGCTGGACGGCGATGACGTCACCTACGTGGCCCGCTCCTCATCCCGTCACCGGCTGATGGCCATCACCCTCTCGGTGGGCACCCGCCTGC
>JAWWBV010000230.1:0-4770 GCA_033720795.1 Halomonas sp.
GCCCAGCCCACCGTGTAGTCCTCGGTGATGCCCGACCAGGCGATGCCGTCGAGCTCGCCGGTCTGCACGGCCACCTCGATGTCCTCCCAGGGCAGGGTCACCGGCACCACGCCGAACTGCGACAGGAAGCGCCCCGCGGTGGGGAAGGTGAAGATGCGCTTGCCCTCCAGGTCCTGGAGGCTGCGGATCGGCTCCTTGGTGACGAAGTGGCAGGGATCCCAGGCCCCGGCGCTGACGTGCTTGACGCCGACCCTGGCGTACTCCTCCTCCCAGATCTCCTTGAGTCCGTACTGGTGGAAGAGGACCGGCACGTCGAGGCTGTAGCGCGAGCCGAAGGGGAAGTAGCCACCGAAGACGGTGACCTCGGTGGGCGAGGCCATGGAGTCGTCGTCGGACTGCACGGCGTCGATGGTGCCGCGCTGCATGGCCCGGAAGAGCTCGCCGGTGGGCACCAGCTGATCGGCATAGTAGAGCTCGATCTGCATGCGGTCCCCGGCGATGCGGTTGAACAGGTCGATGGCCGGCTTGGCGACGTGTTCGGCCAGGGCCGCGCCGGCGTAGGTCTGCATGCGCCACTTGATGGTGGGCTCGGACGACGACTGGGCCATGACCCGGGAGGCCAGCGGCGCGATGGCGGCACCGGCCGCGGCGTTGATCAGAAACTTGCGTCTTGTTGTCATTGTGTCGCTCTCCTGGTGGTGATACCGGATGGTGCGTGTTGGCGGCCCCTGGCGAGGCTCTCGTTGTTGTGGCTGGCGTCGGTGTCGGCGGCCGTCGACGGCCCGGCCCCCTTCCCCATATCAGTGCCCATAAATGTAGCCCGGAAGCCAGAGCGCGATCTGCGGAAAGAGCATCACCAGGCTCAGGGCGAGGGTCATCACCAGCACGAAGGGCAGGATCGACCGGTAGATGTCGCGCAGCCCGATCTCGGGCGGCGCCATGGCGCGCATCAGGAAGAGGTTGTAGCCGAACGGCGGTGTCATGTAGGCGATCTGGGTGGTGATGGTGTAGAGCACGCCGTACCAGATCAGGTCGAAGCCCAGCGCCTCGACCAGCGGCACGTAGAGCGGCGCCACGATCACCAGCATGGCGGTGTCGTCGAGGAAGGTGCCCATGACGATGAAGCTGAGCTGCATCAGGATCAGGATCATCCAGGGCGAGAGCCCCAGGCGCTCGGTGAACAGGTCCTCGATGGCCTTGACCGCGCCCAGGCCGTCGAAGATGGCGCCGAAGGCGAGCGCCGCCAGGATGATCCACATGAACATGCAGGAGATGGCCAGGGTCTGGCGTACCGAGACCTCGAACACCCGGCGCGTCATGCGCCCCTTGAGGGTGGCGGCCAGCAGCGCGGTGGTCGCGCCGACGGCCGAGCTCTCGACCAGCGAGGTCCAGCCCTTGACGAAGGGCACCATCATCACCGCGAAGATCACCAGCGGCAGCAGCCCCGCCCGCAGCAGGCGCAGCTTCTCGGCCCAGGAGACGTCGCGCTCCTCGACGGGCAGCACGGGCCCCAGGGAGGGCTGCAGGCGACAGCGCACGTAGATGTAGATGATGAAGAGCGTCGCCATCATCAGCCCCGGCAGCACGCCGGCCAGCCACAGCTGCCCCACCGGCTGGCGGGCGATCATGGCGTAGAGCACCAGCACCACCGAGGGCGGCACCAGGATCCCGAGGCTCGACCCCGCCTGGATGACGCCGGTGACCATGATCTTGTCGTAGCCGCGACGCAGCAGCTCGGGCAGGGCGATGGTGGCGCCGATCGCCATGCCGGCCACCGACAGCCCGTTCATCGCCGAGATCAGCACCATCAGCCCGATCGTGCCGATGGCCAAGCCCCCTCGCACCGGCCCCATCCAGACGTGGAACATCCGGTAGAGGTCGTCGGCGATGCGGCTCTCCGAGAGCACGTAGCCCATGAAGATGAACATCGGCAGGGTCAGCAGCGGGTACCACTTCATCAGCTTCATCGCCGAGGAGAAGGGGATGTCGACCCCGCCGGTGCCCCACAGCAGCACCCCCGCCAGGGCCCCGACGAAGCCGATCGCGCCGAACACACGCTGGCCGGTGAACAGCATCAGCATCATCGAGCCGAACATCACGATGGCGATCATCTCGTAGGGCATCAGTCGATCACCCCGCGCAGGCGGCCGATATCCCGGAAGAACTCGGCGAGGGCTTGAAGGATCATCAGGAAGACCCCGAGGCAGAGGATGGTCTTGATCGGCCACAGCCAGGGCCGCCAGGCCGTCGGGCTGCGCTCCAGGAAGCCCAGCGCCTCCCCCGCCGCCGACGGCCCCTGGGTGACGAAGGTGCCGACGAGGTCGAGGAAGAAGCGGAAGGGTTCATCGCCGAAGTAGCCGAGGGAGTAGGCCGTGGACACCAGCCCGCCGTAGAGCAGCACGCCGAGGTAGAAGATCAAGAAGCAGACCGTGATGGCGTCGACCCAGGCCTTGGTCCGCGGGCTCCAGTCGCCGTAGAAGAGATCCATGCGCACGTTGGAGCCCAGCTGGATCGAGTAGGGCCCGCCCAGCACGAAGTAGGCCACCATGACGAACTGCGCGGTCTCCAGGGTCCACATCGAGGGGGTCAGGAACGCCTTGGAGGCCGAGGACCAGAGCAGCACGCCGATCAGCACGAAGATCAGGTACATCGCCATGCGGCCGATGGCGCGGTTCATGGCGTCGATGGCAGTGATGTAGCCGAGGATGAGCTTAGGCATCGGACGCGTCCTCCCCGAGGCGGAACTCGGCGCCGAGGCTCGCCAGCGCCGGTGCGATCAGCTGATAGAGCTCCCCGGCAATGGCCCGCTGCGCCTCGGGGGTGGCCAGCAGGTCGTTGCGCACCTCGATCATCACGTTGGCCAGGCCCTGGCCGATGCCGTGCAGCTTGAGGGAGTGGGTGACGCCGTCCTCGGGCCCGTAGGGATCGTTGCGCCGGATGCACCGCCGGGGCAGACGGTGGGCCTCGGCCAGCATCGCCTCGGCCAGGCGCCGATCGGCATCGTGGAGGATGCCGATCTCGACCTGGCGGCGCCGGCCGTGAAAGCTCGGCGTGAAGCTGTGGAGGGTGATCAGCACACTGGGGAGGGCGCGCGCCCGGCGCTCGGCCAGCACCTCCCTCACGGCCGCGCAGAACGGGCGGTAGACCGCCTCGACCCGGGCTTCGCGCTGCGCCGCGTCGAGGCCGCGATTGCCCGGCACGTCGATCACCTCGACCCGCGCCGGCATGGCGCTTTCCGCCTCGGGGGGCCGGTTGCAGTCGTAGACCAGCCGCGAGATGCGACTCGCGATCAGCGGGGCATCGAGCCGCTCACAGAGCGACAGGGCCACCCCCCGGGCGCCGGGGTCCCAGGCGGCGTGGCTGCGCCGATGCGCCGGGTCGAGGCCGAGCCCCCGATAGCGGGCGGGGATGTGGGGCGAGGCGTGCTCGCACAGGATGACCACGGGGCCGTGACCGTGCCGGTGACGGATCTCGACGCTTGGGGACGACGCTTCGCTTGCGCTTGACATCTGGGCTCCTCCACGCTCCTGTAAAGATATAGACGCGTGAAAGTCAGTGTGTCAATATTTCTTCAGAGCCCGTGTCAACGCTGCTTCGCCACGCGCCGCGGCGCCTGGGAACGGCGACCACGCGGGGCATACCGGGAAGGAAAACGCCGTGACGACCCTCGACTCCGGCGCCACCGTGCGCGCCCTGATCCGCCAGCACTACCCGGACCTGACGCCGTCGGAGCGCAAGTTCGCCGACGCCCTGCTCGACAACTATCCCGCGGCCGGGCTGGCCTCGATCACCATCGTGGCGAGCAACGCCGGGGTCTCCTCCCCCACCGTGGCCCGCATGGTCAAGAAGCTGGGGTTCAAGGGCTATCCGGAGTTTCACAAGGCGCTGCTGGGCGAGCTGGAGGCGAAGGGTGTCGGGCCCACCCAGCGGCGCGACAACTGGTCCGCCGAGGCGCCGGAGACCCACCTGCTGAACCGCTTCACCCAGGCGGTCACCTCCAACCTGCAGCTGACCTTCTCGCACCTCGAGACGGCGCGCTTCGATGGGGCGGCCCGCCAGCTGGCCGAGGCCGAGCGGCGCCTCTACATCGTCGGCGGACGCATCACCCAGGCGCTGGGCGACTATGCCTTCACGCACTTCCAGGCGGTGCGCCCCGGGGTCACCCAGCTGACCTCCTCCTCGGGCACCTGGCCGCACTACGTGCTCGACATGCAACCGGGGGACACCCTGCTGATCTTCGACATACGGCGCTACGAGACCAACCTGCTGCGCCTGGCGGAGATGGTGAAGCAGCGCGGCGTGGCCATCGTGCTGTTCACCGACCAGTGGGGCTCGCCGATCGCGTCGCTGGCCGACTTCACCTTCCACTGCTGGGTCGAGATTCCCTCGGGCTGGGACTCCAACGTCTCGATCATGATGCTGCTGGAGACCATGATCGCCGCCGTCCAGGAGCAGCGCTGGCCCGAGGCGCGGGAGCGCTACGAGCGCCTGGATGAACTGTTCGACATGACCCACTTCTTCCGCAAGTTCAGCTGAGCGCCTCGCGTCGAGCGAGGCGCGCGGCCGGGCCCCGCCTCAGACCCCCAGGCGGTCGCGCACCTGGTAGTACCAGGCGCCGACGGCGGAGAGCGGCACCCGCAGCATCCGCCCGCCGGGGAACGGCAGGTGCGGCAGGCCGGCGAAGGCGTCGAAGCGCGCCTCGCGCCCGGTCATCGCCTCGGCGATCAGGCGCCCGGCCAGGTGGGTGCAGGTCACGCCGTGGCCGGAGTA
>JAWWBV010000231.1:0-4758 GCA_033720795.1 Halomonas sp.
GTCCAGGCGCTGGTGGATCATCCAGGCGGCCATCAGGCCGCGGGCCTTCTTGGCGTAGAAGCTGATGATCTTCAGCTTGCCGTTCTTCTCGTCCTTGAAGACCGGGGTGATCACCCGGGCGGCGAGCCGTTTCGTGTCGATCGCCTTGAAGTACTCGTTGGAGGCCAGGTTGACCAGCACCGGGCTGCCGCTGGCGGCCACGGCGCGGTCGAGCTCGGCGGTCAGCGTCGCCTTCCAGAAGGCGTAGAGGTCCTTGCCGGCCGGGTTCTCGAGGCGGGTGCCCATCTCCAGGCGGTAGGGCTGGATGAGGTCCAGCGGGCGCAGCAGGCCGTAGAGGCCGGAGAGGATGCGCAGGTGCTCCTGGGCGAAGGCGTTGTCGCCGTCATCGAAGCGGTCGGCCTCGAGGCCCACGTAGACGTCGCCCTGGAAGGCCTGGGCGGCGGGCTTGGCGTTCTCCGGGGTGAAGGGCGTGTGCCACTCGGCGAAGCGCGCGGCGTTGAGCCCGGCGAGCTTGTCGCTGATGCCCATCAGCTTGCTGAGCCGCTGGGGCGAGTAGTCCCGCAGGATCTCGATCAGCGCCTGGCTCTTGTCGAGGTGATCCGGCTGGGTGTGCCGGGACGTGGTGGCGGGGGTCTCGAAGTCCAGCGTCTTGGCGGGCGAGATCACGCTCAGCATGGGGGGCTCCTGTCGCGAAAGGGTGGCCGGATGGCGTTGGCCGCCAGTATATCAACTCGCGCGCAAGCGATGGGCTATCGGGGAGATAGCCCCTCCCTGCAGCGCCTTTCAGGGAGCGCCCACAGGCCCCCGGCGATGCGACATCCTGTCAGGGTTGAGTCACCGACGGGGCGAGCGTATGCTTGCCCTCCCAAAGCCCCGGCGGAGCCCGGAAGGCCATCGTTTATTGCCAGGAGGGATGCCGGACACAGGGTGTGGCCGGCCTCCCTCCGCTTCACTGGACGCAGGGTAGTTGCCATGCCAGAGGCATCCTCACTGTTCACCCGGCTCGAATACCGGCTTGCGCAGCAGCTCTTTCATATTCGCTGGCTGCCCCGGTCGCCGCGAACGCAGCGCCTGACCATGCACCTCTTCCAGCGTTGTGCCGATGCCGGGCATCCGGCGGCGCTGGCGCAGTACGGGCACATGCTCTTCCATCGTGGCGTCAGCCCCCAGGACAAGGCCCGCGGGGCGCGCTATGTGCTCGAGGCGGCCCAGGCCGGGGATGCCAAGGCGCAGTACCAGGCGGGCCAGATCCACGAGCACGGCTGTGCCCAGTACCCCCGTCGCGACGACCACGCCGTGACCTGGTACGCGCGGGCCGGCGAGGCGGGCCACCCCCTGGCGGCGACCCGGCTGGCCCGGGCCTATCGCCATGGCGAGCTGGCCCTGCCGGTGGATCTCGAGAAGGCCGGGCACTGGCAGGCCCTGGCCGACCGCCTGGCCGGCTTCGACGAGGCGCAGGAGGACGGCGCCGAGCCGGCGAACGCCCTGGAGACCCCCGCAGTGGACAAGGCCGGAGGCGAGACGCGACACTAGGCCTTTGCCGCGACGGCACCGGCCACTTCGACCAAGGACTCTCCCGCCCGTGACGCTACCCACACTGCTGGATATCGAGGCGTCCGGCTTCGGGCGCGGCAGCTACCCCATCGAGATCGGCCTCGCCCGGGCCGATGGCAGCACCTGCGCCTTCCTCGTCCAGCCGCTGGACGAGTGGACGCACTGGGACCCCAAGGCCGAGTTGCTGCACGGCATCAGCCGCGGCCGGCTGCAGCGCGAGGGGCATCCGGTGCGCCAGGTGGCGCGCTGGCTCAACGACGAGCTGGGGGAGGTCGGCATCGCCTACAGCGACAGCTGGGGCTACGACAACACCTGGCTGTCGCTGCTCTTCCATCATGCCGGCATGCTGCCGGCCTTCCGCCTGGAGGCGCTGCGCATCCTGCTGAGCGAATCCCAGCAGGCGCTGTGGAGCCGCACCAAGGAAGCCCTCATCCTCGAGCGGGACATCCATCGGCACCGTGCCGGGGAAGACGCCCGCCTGCTGCAGCTCACCTACCAGCGTACCCTCGAGCTCACCGCCGACGCCTGAGGCGCCGATACGCGGCCGTCGGCTCGCCCGCACCCATCGCTCCCGTCCCCTGGCCGGTCGCTTCGGCGCGGGCGCGCATGCCCTCGCTCAGGCGTCGCGGGCCAGCCGGGCCACCAGGGCGTCCAGCAGCTCGACGGGATCGGTGGCATCGATCAGCTCTGCCCGGGTGCGGCCATTCAGGAAGCCCTGTTCCACCGTGCTGTCGAGGAAGGTCAGCAGCGGGGCGTAGAAGCCGGCGCTGTCGAGCACGCCGATGGGTTTGTCGTGCAGGCCCAGGTAGTGCCAGGTCCAGGCCTCGAAGAACTCCTCGAGAGTGCCGATGCCGCCGGGCAGCGCGATGAAGGCATCGGCGTGGGCGGCCATGCTGGCCTTGCGCTCGTGCATGTTGCGCACCCGCACCAGCTCGGTCAGGCCGTGGTGGGCCTGCTCGCGTTCGACCAGGTGGTCGGGCATCACCCCGATCACCTCGCCGCCGGCGGCCATCACGGCATCGGCCAGGCGTCCCATCAGGCCGACGCGGGCGCCGCCATAGACCAGGCCGTGGCCGCGGCGGGCGAGCGCCTCGCCGAGCCGCTCGGCGGCCTCGAGGTGTTGCGGGTCGCGGCCCTCCCGGGACCCCAGGTAAACGCAGAATCTCGACATGCTCTCCTCCTTGGCAGGGCCGTTATCCTAGCGGTCCGGCCCCGGCGCCGGAAGCCCCGGCCCGAAAACGCGAAGGGCGCCTCCAGGGCGCCCTTCGTGGTCGTGATGGCCGGCGGCTCAGCGAGCGCCCGAGGCGTCGCGCTTCATGGCCTGGCGCAGCAGCTTGATGCCCACGCCGCTGATGACGAGCATGCTGGCGATCAGCGCGAGGCTGGCAATCACATGGGTGTCCAGGTACATCCGGGGTCTCCTGTTGTGTTATCGATACGTCGGGAAGGGGGACGGTCGGCCGAGGGCAGGCTCACGGCAGGCAGTCGGCGACGGCGTAGTGCTCGTCGAGCCACTGGCCGATGACGTTCTCGCCGCACAGGTGGTGCGCATACTGGGTATGCAGGCAGCGCACCTGGTCGCGGTTGGCGATGCCGCCGATGCCGCGCGCGGTGAGGACGCCATCATACCCGAGGCGGAAGACCTCCGCCTGCTGCGCCTCGCTCATGTAGGCCCAGCGCGCCGCCACATAGGCGTCGTGGCTGCGGTGGTAGGCGGCCAGGAAGTCGGGATCCTCCTGCAGGCGGGTCTCCAGCTGCTTGATCACCCCGGCGGCCTCGATGTGCGAGATCTCGATCTTGAGACGCTCCGAACAGAGCCAATAGAGGGTCGGGAACGGCTTGCCATCGACGATGGGCGCCATGCGCAGCACCAGCGGAGTGCCCTCGCCGTCCGTGGCGGCCAGCGCCTCGATGCCGCGGGGGGCGCGGCCGAGTTGCTCGGCGATGATGGCCAGCTGGCGCTCATCGGGGGCCTGGTCGCTTCGGATCACCATCGTCGTTGTCCCGTACAAACTTGTTCGAGTGCCCCACGGCCAGGAAGAAGGCGCGATTGAGCTGCTCGGGGGTGGGCACGTAGCGCCACTCCCGCTCGCAGTACTCGCCGGCCCTCGCCATCAGCACGTCGTAGAGGCGGTTGAACGGCGCATCATAATCGTAAGGATCGGCGCCGAACAAGCGGATGTGCGGATAGTCGGCGAAGCGCTCGAGGAAGTAGCGCTGCAGGTCGGCCTCGACGGCGCGGTGGCGCGGGGTGTCGTCCGGATCCAGCCAGAGGGTGTAGCGGATGGCCATGGGGGCTCCCGTCGGTGGAGGGCTGTGGATTTGACCGCGGCGCGCCGGGTTCGGCTCGGGGCGTCGCGCCATCCCCCCGCGCAAGGCCCCGCTCAGCGCCGGGCCAGCGGCGCCTCGCGGGCGCCGGTGAGCCGCGCCAGATCGCTCGGGGCGAGGCGGATCTCCAGCCCCCGCCGGCCGCCGCTGACGTGGATCGCCTCGCGGGCCCGGGCGCTCTCGTCGAGGAAGGTGGGCAGGCGCCTGCGCTGGCCCAGCGGGCTGATGCCGCCCACCACGTAGCCGGTGGCCCGTTCGGCCTCGGCGGGCTCGGCGAGGCTCGCCTTGCGCGCCCCGGCGGCCCGGGCCAGGGCCTTGAGGTCGAGCTGGCAGGGCACCGGCACGATGGCCACCACCAGGCGGCCGTCGTCGAGGCGGGCGAGCAGGGTCTTGTAGACCTCGTCGGCCGGCAGGCCCAGGGCCCGGGCGGCCTCCTCGCCGTAGACGGGGGTGCGCGGGTCGTGCGCGTAGCTGTCGAGCTGGAAGGGCACGCCGGCCTTCTCCAGCGCCTTCACGGCCGGGGTCATGCGTCTGCCGGCTCCTCCTGACGATGGGCCTCCAGGGCCTCGCGGAGCTCGCCCTCGATGGGCACCGCCCGCTTGGTCGCGTGATCGAAATGCACCATCACGGTATGGCCGAGGTTGGTCAGCTGCCCGTCCTGTCGGGCCTCCTGGCTCACCGTGAAGGAGCTGTTGCCGAGCCGCGAGACGTAGGTGCGGATCTCGATCGCGCGGCCATACTGCAGCTCGGCCCGGTAGTCGACCTCCATGCGTGCCATGATCAGCCGCCACTTGCGCGGGTCCAGGTCCGGCGTGAAGAGCCGGAAGAGGTCGTTGCGGGCCAGCTCGAACCAGGCCGGCAGTCGCGTGTTGTTGA
>JAWWBV010000232.1:0-4750 GCA_033720795.1 Halomonas sp.
GTAATAGAGCAGGTGGCCGCCATCGAGCACCGGGATCGGCAGCAGGTTCAGCACCCCGAGGCTGATCGAGAGGTAGGCCAGGAAGCTGACGAAGCTCTCGAGGCCGCTGCGCGCCGAATCGCCGGCGATGCGGGCGATGGTAATCGGGCCGGAGAGGTTGGACGGCGAGATCAGGCCCACCACCATCTTGCGAATGGCGCCCAGGGTCAGCACCGTCATCTCGCCGGTGCGCGCAAGCGACTCGCCGACGGCGGCCAGCGGCCCGTAGCGGATCTCGCGGCGATACGCCTCGGGCCAGGCGACGGGCTCGGCACCGGCGCCGATATAGCCGATGGCTTCCCCCGCCTCCTGAGGGCGACGCCGGGGCGTAAGGGAGAACGTACGCCGCTCGCCGTCTCGGCGCACCGCGACCTCGAGGGTCTCGCCGGAGCTGGCGCGCACGCGATCGACGAAGGCCATCCAGTCGGCCACCGGCTCGCCGTTGACCGCCACGATCTCGTCGCCGGGCCGCAGCCCGGCCTCGGCGGCGGCCTCGCCCTCGACCACCTGCCCCAGCACCGCCGGGATCTCCGGTCGCCAGGGCGTCACGCCGAGGGTCGCCAAGGGCTGCGGCGGATCCTGACGCACCAGCCAATCCTCGACCGGCAGGCGATAGGTGCGGGGCGTGGCGGCGGCATCGTCGCGCGCCGCCACCTCGAGCGCGCCGCTCTCGCCGATGGCCGACACCAGCTTGAGATTGATCTCCTCCCAGGAGCGCACCGCCTCGCCCTGCACCGCCGTGATCTCCTGGCCCGCCGTGAGCCCCCCCTGGCTCGCCGGGGAGCCGGGCGCCACGCTGCCGACCACCGGCGCTACCGTGGTGGTGCCGGCCACGAACAGCGCCCAGTAGGCGACGATGGCCAGCAGGAAGTTGGCCAGGGGGCCCGCGGCGACCACGGCGATGCGCTGCCAGACCGTCTTGTTGTTGAAGGCGAGATGACGCTCGGCGGGGTCGACGGGGCCCTCGCGCTCGTCGAGCATCTTGACGTAGCCGCCCAGCGGGATGGCGGCCACCGCGAACTCGGTACCGTGGCGGTCGCGACGCGACCAGAGGGGCTTGCCGAAGCCCACCGAGAAGCGCAGCACCTTGACGCCACAGCGCCGCGCTACCCAGAAGTGGCCGAACTCGTGAAAGGTGATCAACAGGCCGAGTACCACGATGACGGCCAGCACGTTCTGGATCAGGCCCACGGCAGTCTCCTTGCAGTCAACAGCGTCATGGCGCGCGCCTCATTGCCGCGCCAGCCAGTCATGTGCCGCCTGCCGGGCGAGGGCATCGGCCGCGAGGACGGTCTCGAGATCACGCACGACCTCTACCGGACGCGCATCGCGCACTCGCGCCACCAGCTCGCCGATGCCGGTGAAGCCGAGGCGGCCATCGAGGAAGGCCTCCACCGCCACCTCGTTGGCGGCATTGAGCACCGCCGGCGCCGTCCCTCCCGCCGCCATGGCCTCCCGGGCCAGGCGCAGGCAGGGGAAGGCGGATTCGTCGGCGGGCTCGAAGTCGAGCCGCGCGACCTGGAAGAGGTCCAGCGCCTCGACGCCGGCCGCGATGCGCTCCGGCCAGGCCAGCCCATAGGCGATGGGCGTGCGCATGTCCGGGTTGCCCAGCTGGGCGATCACCGAGCCGTCGCTGTAGGCCGCCATCGAGTGGATCACGCTCTGCGGGTGCACCACCACCTGCACCTGGTCGGGGCGGGCATCGAAGAGCCAGCACGCCTCGATCAGCTCGAGCCCCTTGTTCATCAGGCTGGCGCTGTCCACCGAGATCTTGCGCCCCATGGACCAGTTGGGATGGGCACAGGCCTGGTCCGGGGTCACGGTGGCGAGATCGGCCGCCGTCCAGCCGCGGAAGGGGCCGCCCGAGGCGGTCAGCAGCAGCTGGGTCACCCCGTGGCGCGCCAGCCCGCCGCGATGCTCGACGGGTAGACACTGGTAGATGGCATTATGTTCGGAATCGATGGGCAGCAGGGTGGCGTCGTGGCGCGCCACCGCGTCCATGAACAGCGCCCCGGACATCACCAGGGCCTCCTTGTTGGCCAGCAGCACTCGCTTTCCGGCCCGTACGGCGGCCAGCGTCGGCAGCAGCCCGGCGGCGCCGACGATGGCGGCCATCACGGTGTCCACCTCGGCGGCCTCGGCCACCTCGACCAGGGCCTCGGCCCCGGCACGCACCTCGGTCGCGAGCCCCGCCTCGGCCAGGCGAGCACGCAGCCAGGCGGCATCACGCTCGGTGTCGAGCACCGCCAGTGCCGGCCGGTGGACGCGGCACTGGGCCAGCAGCGCCTCCCGGGAGCGATGGGCAGTCAGCGCATGCACCCGGTAGCGTTCCGGGTGAAGGGCCAGCACCTCCAGGGTGCTGGTGCCGATGGAGCCGGTCGCACCCAGCACGGTGACCCGGCGCGGGCTCACAGCACGCCTCCCTGCAGCAGGGCGAACAGCGGCACCGCGGCGGTCAGGCTGTCGATGCGATCGAGCACCCCGCCGTGGCCCGGCAGCAGCCGGCTGGAGTCCTTGATGCCGCGATGGCGCTTGAGCATGCTCTCGAGCAGGTCGCCCAGCACCGAGGCGAGCGTCACCACCAGGGTCGCCGCCAGCAGTGCCAGGCCGGACGCGAGGTCGAGGCCCTGCCAGACGGCGAAGACGATCGCCAGCGCGGCGGTGACCGCGAGGCCCCCGGCCACGCCCTCGCGCGTCTTGCCGGGACTGACGGCGGGGGCCAGCTTGCGACGCCCGAACGCCTTGCCGACGAAGTAGGCGCCGATGTCGGCGCCCCACACCAGCAGCAGCACGAAGAGCAGCCAGACGGCGCCACTCTCGCGCAGCACATTGAAGCCGACCCAGGCGGGCAGCAGCACCCAGAGCCCCATGGCCAGGCGCATGCCGCTCGACTGCCACTGCGCGAGTCGGTCGGGATAGCCGGTCACCCAGTAGAGGTTGACCAGCCAGCCCAGCGCCCCGAGCCACAGCGGCCAGGTGGCCCCGGCCGCGCCGCTTGCCCAGCACAGCGCGATCAGCACGGCGAGGCCGGCCACCGGCCAGAGGCGCCGCGCCGGCGAGGTGATCCCGGCGAGGTTGGCCCACTCCCAGCCGCCGATCAGCACGATGGCCGCGGTGAACAGCCCGAAGCCCGCGCCCTCGAGGCCGAACAGGCCGACCAGGGCCAGGGGGGCCAGCCAGGCCGCGGTGATGATGCGTTGTCTGAGCACGTGGTTACTCCCCCTGCTGCGCCTCGAGCTGCTCATCGGTCATGCCGAAGCGCCGCTGGCGACCCTGGTAATCGGCCAGGGCACGATCGAAGGCCTCGCCGTCGAAGTCCGGCCACAGCACGGGCGTGAAATGAAGCTCGGCGTAGGCCATCTGCCAGAGCAGGAAGTTGGAGATACGCTGCTCGCCGCTGGTGCGAATGCACAGATCCACCGGGGGGTCGCCGGCGAGGCTCGCCGCCTCATCCATGGCCGACTCGTCGATCGCCTCGGGAGCGAACTCGCCGGCGACGACCCGTTCGGCCAGACGGCGCGCGGCGCAGGCGATGTCCCAGCGCCCGCCGTAGTTGGCCGCGATCACCAGATGCAGGCCGGTGTTGTCGCGGGTCAGCGCCTCGGCGCTCGCGATGTGCTTCTGGATCGAGGCGGAGAAGCCGCTGCGCTCACCGATGACCGAAAGGCGAATGCCGTGGCGATGCAGCTTCTTGACCTCGCGCTGAAGCGCCATCAGGAAGAGCTCCATCAGGGCATTGACCTCGCTGGGGGGGCGCTTCCAGTTCTCGCTGGAGAAGGCAAACAGGGTGAGGGTCTCGATGCCGCGCTCGGCGGCGCGGCGGATGACGGCACGCACCGCCTCGACACCGGCATGGTGGCCGCGGATGCCGGACAGGCCGCGGGCCTTCGCCCAGCGATTGTTGCCGTCCATGATGATGGCGACATGGCGTGGCAGCGGGGCCTCGGAGGCGGCAGAGCCGCGGGGGGAGTGCGGTGACGTCATGATGTCTCGCATGGCGGGTAAGAGCTTGAAGGCCGACGAGCCGCGAGCCGAGGGCCCGCGGCTCGCCGAGGGGCGTTCCGTCGCCGTCGGCGCTCGCCAGCGCCGATCGCCGTCCTCAGACCTGCATCAGGTCGTGTTCCTTGGACTCCAGCGCCTTGTCGATCTCGGCGACGATGCCGTCGGTCAGCTTCTGGATCGCCTCCTCGGCCTGGTGCTGCTCGTCCTCGGTGATCTCCTTCTCCTTGAGCAGCGACTTGATGTCGCCGTTGGCGTCTCGGCGCACGTTGCGCACCGCCACCCGGGCGTGCTCGGCCTCGGAGCGCGCCTGCTTGATGTAGCCCTTGCGCGTCTCCTCGGTCAGCATCGGCATCGGCACGCGAATCACGTTGCCGGCGCTCGCCGGGTTGAGGCCCAGATCGGAGGTCATGATGGCCTTCTCGATCTTCGGCACCATGCTCTGCTCCCAGGGCACCACGCTCAGGGTACGGGCGTCCTCGACGTTGACCGAGGCCACCTGGTTGAGTGGCATCTGGCTACCGTAGTACTCGACGGTCACCGCATCCAGGATGCTGGGATGCGCCCGACCGGTACGGATCTTGTTGAAGTTGGAGTGAAGGGCCTCGAGGCTCTTCTTCATGCGGCTTTCCGCATCCTTCTTGATGTCGTCGATCACTGTCTCACCCTCTGTCAATCAGCGTGCCTTCCTTGCCACCCACCACCAGGTTCA
>JAWWBV010000233.1:0-4744 GCA_033720795.1 Halomonas sp.
GAAGGTGACGCTGGCGTTCATCCAGCCAGGCAAGCCGACACAGAATGCCTTCATCGAGAGCTTCAATGGCAAGTTCCGGGATGGCTGCCTCAATCAGCACTGGTTTCTGAGCCTTGCCGATGCCCGGCATGAAATCGATCAATGGAGAGTCCACTACAACCATGTCAGACCGCACAGCTCGCTGGGCTATATGCCACCCGTTGCCTATGCCCAGCGGTGTGCATGAAGGAACGGTTTCTCACATTGAGCGCGGACCTAAATCAGGGGGAAGGTCACGACGATGAAGCAACAGGTCGGGACGATCTGCAGGCTGTCGTGGAGGAACCGCACCGAGCCGACCAAGAAGGCCGCGCCGAAGTCGACGAGAGGTTAAACCAACCCCCATGCAGCGTAGAGCCGCCGGGTAGGGGGTTCTCCTCACATCGTGATTGGACCGAAACCAGGGGGAAGGTCAGCCGTTCCAGAATTCACACCAGCTCATACCACCCTGACCAGCATTGAATAAACGGTTTCTCATGTTGAAGGCGGACCTGAGTAGGGCCAGGTCACTATCGCTCAATGACGATGTCGATAATGGTCCGCTGGGTCGCGTCGATGGTGAACCGGACCTGCCCCCCAGGCATCACGTCTTGCAGCAGACTCGCGGGCTCGACCTGATAGCTCATCACCATCGGCGCCATCAACCCCGGTATCTCCTCGTGATCAATGACGAACCGGCCCGAGCGCTTGTCCACGGCGACCACCACGCCGCGTCCTTCATGAAGCCGCTTCTCTGCCCCCTCGACGGCGTGCTGCTCCTCGTGAGCATGCGCTTGGCCGCCCTCGCCGATGATGAGCCGGCCGTGCATCCCCATCTCGTCATGCGTCTCCACGTGGCAGTGAAAGTCGAGAGTAATGTCCCGGTCAGGCGTCACGAACCGGGCAACCTGCGTGTCGGGGCCGGTGAACTCGAGCGTGAACATGGGATTCAAGCCCGGCAGCATCAGGGCATGGCGGACCGCATCCACGTTCTCGAAGACGATCTCCACTTCCTCGCAAGGCTCCGCGCTCAGCACGCGGGGCTCGAAGGCGAATACCTCGCCGGCACGCGCAAACCGGGTGCCACCCTGGACCCGAATCCGCCGGAACCCCCGGGGCTCCTCGCACGCGTCGGCGACGACCCGATGGCCCTCGATGGCGCTGCGTTGCGGCAAGGAGGGCATCGTCGCCTCCCGGGACGCATAGTCGAAAGCGCCACCGATGGGCGCTTTCTCTGACCATCCGTAGGCATACTCCTCGCGAGTCGTGTGGAAGATCTCCGGATCGAAGACGGGGATCTCGCCGCGGTAGTAGGCCGGATCGAAGTATCGATCCAGGCTGGTCGCGACTTCCGGCAGCCCATCGGGACCGACGAACTCTTCATAGGTAATGGCCGTTATATCGCCGCCGGGGTTGATCCCTTTGTTGGTGACGGTGGACTCCACGTGATCGTGCACGAACCACACCCCCGGCCCCGAGGCGTAGGTATCGTCGCGGCCCGTTCGGAGCTCGAGATCAACGCGCTGCGCCGCCCCGATCGTGAACACGTCCCGTGTGACGCGCGCCTCCGGCGACAGGGGGTAACCGTCCGCGTGGGTGAGCACCGGGTGATGGCCGTGTGTGTGGAGCTGCATGATGCGGGCGCCGGCGTTCAGCACGCGCAGCCTGACCCGCTCGTCGGTGTCCACCTCGATCAAGGAATCCCGCAGCGTGAAGGGAAATGCGCGACCATTCAGGAGAAAGATGTTGGGGCGGCGCTGAGAGGAATCGTATTCCCGGTGCATACGCTGCTCGATCTCGCGAGGATCGTGATAGGCGGCCGGAATACGATTCAAGCGCGCATCGATGTCCATGTAGACGAGCGAGTACTCTCGTTGGTAGTGCTCCAGCGCCGCTTGGCTCAGCTCGGTGATGCGCCCCGCCCCCGGAATGAGGCGTGCAAATTCATTGTCGGGCCGATTCGGCTCGATAATGAGCATCCCCACGAGCCCCATGAGCACATGCACGTCCGGCTGCACATGGCAGTGGTAGAAATGCGTGCCGGGGTTCGTGGCGGTGAACTCATACGTGAATGCCTCCCCGGGGTTGACCGGTGGCTGGGTAAAGACGGGCACTCCGTCCATCTCATTGGGATGAATTGTACCGTGCAGATGGATGGTATGCGGAAAATAGTGCGTGTTGTGAAGCGTGATCCGGACTCGGTCGCCCTGCTCCACTCGGATGGTCGGACTCGGGGCGCGCGCCGAGGAGACCATACCCCGTCCTTCAGGGGCGAACACCCAAAAGGTCACGAATTCACCGGGGTAAACTTCCTCCTGGACCTCAATGATTTCCAGGCTGATGTCCACCTCATCGGCATCACCGTCCCCGTCCAGATCCCGCCCGAGCTGCACGGCCTCAGGAACGCCCACGGGCGAAGCCGACTCCACCACGCGGCCCTCGGCCCACGCTCCGCCGAAAACAAACAGAGCCAACAGCGCAAGAAGCGAGCGCATGAGCATGAGAACCACCTCCCGAGCACGGGCTGGAGACACCCGCGCTCTGGCCCCTCCCTCACACTTTCAGGCCGGTTTATTGCTGCTGCATGTGGTGAAAGTGCAGCATATCCGCCGCGGTTGCGTAGCCATGCGCGCTGTCCGCCTTGGCGATGGCGCGGGCGTGATCATAGGCTCCCTGCGGTTTCTCGTGGTTATGTTGTGCCGACGAGAGCAGCGACTTGGCATCGTCAAGCAGCGCGTGCACGAGGGCCCTATCCTGCTGCTCCATCGACTCTCCCATACCCTCCATGTCTGCAGACACCTTGTCGATGGTCTTCTGGGCTGCTTCGAAATGCTTGGGGCACTCGAAGGCCTGTACCGAACTGGACAACAGTATGGCAATGGGGGTCGCGAGAACGAAAGTTAGTATTGGCTTGTTCATGTTGTTATCTCCCGGCACACAGTGCGATTTTTAGTAAGGTGAAGCGTTACAGGTTATTATCTTTCAGTCAGGCCAGTTCCTTCTCTCGCAGAACGCCATTTTACAGTCGGCACCTACATTCATGACAGAAATGACGAAAGCCCCCCATGCCAATCGACTCTTGAACGATGAGAAGCACCGCAAAGCGTTTTCACGCAGTCTCGTTCGTCAGATATAGCACGTTGAATCAACGTAGCCTAAAGTTGCAAGTTAGGCCAGATGCGAAGGCCAAGCACACTCTGATTGTTCCATTGACGCGCCCCCCTCCAGGGCTGCACAAGCTGTAGTGCCGCGATCAGGAGGACGAGAGGAGCAAGGCACTCACCGTCAATCGCTGGACCGCGAAGCGCAAAGCCGCCGCGGTCATGGACATTTTCAAAGACAAAACCACCGTCGCTGAAGTCGTTCGCCAGCACGATCTCACCGTCTCCGAGGTCGAAGGCTGGATCGAGGAGGCCCAGCGAAGCATGGAGAATGGGAACCGGGCCCGCCCCATGGACCTCCGCGAGCAGTATGAGCCCGAGCTGCGGAAAGCCAAGGAGGCACTGGGCGAGGTCCATCTGCAGATTTAGGCACTAGATAGGCACGACAAGCACTAACAAGTAGCGCCGCCTGCTCGACAAGGACGAGAACTCGTAAGGTCGCGACAGGCGGAACTGACCCAGGACGGCCAGGTGGTATCGCTCGTAAAGCTGTGCCGAGGCTGGTCCTCTCTCGCAGGATGGTGTTCTACCAGCCCAGGCCACGACGCCGGGTGATCAATGCCGACCTGGCAGCTCGCGTGAAGCTGGCCCTCTCCCGCCACCGCGAATACACCGCCGACCTGGAGGCCGCGAGCCTGACCGGTGACCCTGAGGGCCTCGCCTCGGCGCTGGCCGCGCTGGAGCGCCATCACGGCCGCTGGCTGCTGACGCTCTTCGGCCGCCACCTGCCGGCCGGCCCCGAGTGGCGGCGCACCCACCCCTCGACCCGCGAACGCATCCGCCGGCTGCTGGCGGCCGAGCCCCCGCGGGTCATCCGCCCCTCTCGCCCGTCCTCGATCCCGCACACTCCCCGGTGATCGACGATCCCCCGGGGCCCCTGGGCCGGGGCTACTGGCTGCGTCGCTGATTTGCGCGCCCGGGCCGCGAGGCCGCATCCTGTGGATCCAGGCTCACCGCCAACGCCGTGAGCGGACCCTTTTCACCGAGCCATCGAGAGAGCAGCCCATGAGCGATCCCCAAGCCCCCTGGACCCGGGCCATGCCCGAGGCGCAGTTCGACCTGATGCGGCGCATCCTGGCCGCCCCCAGCCCCGTGGGACTCGAGGGCGCGATGACCTACGGCGTGCTGAAGCCCCGCTTCGAGGCCACCACCCCCGCGCACTGGCGACTCCAGCAGTTCAAGGGCCACGCCGGCGTGGTGCTCGACACCCATCCGGGCCGCGACGATCTGTTCAAGGTGATGATCATCGGCCATGCCGACAAGATCCGCATGCAGGTGCGCTCCATCGGCGATGACGGCAAGATCTGGATCAACACCGACTCCTTCCTGCCGGGCGTATTGATCGGCCACGAGGTCACGCTGTTCAGCGAGGATCCCGCGGCGCCCGGCCACTATCGGCGCCTCGAGGGCGGCACCGTGGAGGCGCTGGGCGCCATCCACTTCTCCGACCCGGCGCAGCGCTCCGGCGAGAAGGGCATAAAGAAGGAGCAGATCTACCTCGACCTGCAGATCCACGGCGAGAACAAGAAGCAGCAGGTGGAGAACCTCGGCGTGCGCCCCGGCGA
>JAWWBV010000234.1:0-4735 GCA_033720795.1 Halomonas sp.
GCGCATGGCGGCGATTAACAAAGTTGATCCATAAGCCCATTCGCACGCCTTGCCGTGTGGCCATGCGCGGCAGCGAATCCCATCCAGCTCGTCATGCCAGTCGATGTACTTCTCGAACAGTGGCCCGCCCTGGCTCCAGTCAGTGGAGGGGCAGAAGTCGTCACCAGCCCGGCATTTATTGACATCGAACCAGCTCATGAAAACCACAACGCCGTTCATGATGTCGCGCTCAGGCAGATTAATGGCCTCTGCCACAGCCCAATCCAACGCCTTGCCTTCCAGTTCGCTCGTCTTGATTCTCATACTGCCTCCCAGGGCCACTCCCTTGATGTGTCGATGTAGTCCATCGCCGTCTTTACGCTGCACCAGTCGCCGCAGAAATACCGACCAACGCTGCCCGTGTTCAACTCCTCGCAGCGGCGTAGCGCGGCCTCCAATGTGCGGTGCGTGCCGCGTAGGCGTACACGCTTCACGGCATCGCAAACGTAGTAGCGCCTTTCACTCATTCTCAATCCCCCTGCCATACGCCATCTGGCCGCAGCTGGGCCAGAGCAATCAGCTTGCATAGCGCCGCCTTGGCATTGCCCTCGGTTGGCTCCCAATAGTCGGCGCTCACGTCATCGGCCAGCAGTGTGACCGCCTCTTCGAGGTTCGGCAGGGTCTCCGCTGCGGTTTTTCCATATAACCAGCGAATGCCTTTGTCACCGAAAAGCTCATAAAAGTGCGGCGCGTAGTTGTAGGTGATGTTGAGCCACGCTTCGCGCGTGCCGCCCACGGCATAGGTTCCGCCTCGCATGTCGTGCGGCTCGTCAAGTTCAAGCGTTTGGCCCGTCACCGGGTCGGTAAGGCTGATGTCATAGCTCATGTCGATCTCCTCGCCATGTCGTGCTGTCGTGTCGATGCATCCGCGATTCATCGACATGTGAAATAGAGGCCCCGTCTCGTGGCGGCAGACGGCACACCCCCAGCCCTTCCGCGTTCAGCGGTGACGCTCGGCCCTGGTAGGACAGGGATGGAGCGCAGAGGTAGAGCCGTGATGCGCTGCGGGTGTTACATCCCCACCGCCCGCTGGGGTTGGCCCTGCATTGGCGCCCAGGGCCCGGCGCTGTTAGCCGGTCACTTCGAGACGCTGGTCTCGAGGTCGATATTCGGAACGAGAGATTCTGGCTTGAAGATCACGCGGTAGCGGTAGGCGCTGGCCTTGGCGGCGCCGATCTGCTCGGCGAAATACGTCACGTTGTCGCTCAGGCCGAGAAAGTGCTTCTTGTACTGGTCCGGCCCGGTCTTGCAGGTGACGGAGCGGTTCAGGTGGTCGTCGCTATTGCCCAGCGAGCAGCGCCCCTCAATCGTCAGCATGTACTCGCCGGTGATGCCGTTGTAGAAGACAATCCGCCGCTCGATCTCGAACTGGTCGGCGGCTTTGGATAGGTTGCGGCTGGCCACGTCGGCATCGGACGAGCAGCCGGCGAGGATGGCGACCGCCATAAGGGCGGCGAGGGTCTTGGTCAGTGCGTGCATGTCGTTTTCCTTGCGCCAATGAAAAGCCCGGCGCGTGGCCGGGCTCTGCTGGAAGGGTGGTTTTTGCTACCAGCCTTCATCGTCTCCAGGCCAGTCGTCAGATAGCGGCCCCGCCGCCATGCTCAGAATGCGCTCCAGCCGCTCTGCTTTTCGCAAGCGTGAAGGCTTGATGCGCAACCCCTCCTTCTCTATCAGTCGAATGCCATCAATCTCGCGATTGAGCGCTTCGATGTAGTCGTCTTCGGCGTAATGGGGCGGGCATGGGTCAAAGCCCAGCCAGTCCACCATGTCGAGATACTCACCCATGCCTGCCTCCTTAGCTGATGCGCAGCGACGGCTTGCCTTTGTCGAGCTTGCAGCCTGGCACTTCCTCGCCGGCTTTCAGCGCCTTGAGGATGTCGGCCTTGACCGGCTGGCGGCTCTCGGGAATCAGCTTCGTGTACTGTTCGGGGATCTTCTCTGCGCTCTCGATGGCGCAAATCTCGCGCGGCTTGGTGCGCGTGACGGTGAACAGTTGGCGCTTGATCTTGTCGCGCCCGGTCGCCTTCATCGCCCACAGCACCCGCTCCTTGCAGGCGTCGGCGTTGCGCCGGAATGCCTTGGCGCGTTCCGCCAGGCGTTTGGCTTCGGCCTCGCACGCTTCGGCGTCGGCCTCGAGCTGCCGGGAGACGATGATGGTCGCCTCGATCTTGTCCTCGAGCTGGTCGCTCTGGGCGTCCAGGGTGTCGGCCAGGGCGGCGGCGAAGTCGGCGTCGTTGCCCGCGTCCATGTCAGCGAGCTGCTGGAATTCGGTTGTCAGTGCGTAGAGGGATGACATCGTGAGTCTCCAAAAGGAAAGGCCGCGCGGTGGCGGCCTTGTGGTTTGTCAGTCTTAGCTTGCGCCGATCATCTTTAGCTGGCTCTCCATAGACGCTTTCGTGCGCGGCAGTGGCGAGTGATCGGCATTTTTTGCCTCGCCATGCTTCGCATGCCATTGATGATGGCACCCAGGACACAACCACCTAACGTCAAGCTGTCGAAGGTAGTCGTCATGATGGGCGTGGAGCGCGTATCTCGATGAGCCACATTCTTCGCACTGATCTTTTTTCTCCACAAATCCGGCGGCGACCGCACGGTGGAGCCTGTTTTGAGCCTGGGTCTTTATGGGATTTTCGCGGTGATACCTTTTCCCATAGTCTTTCGGGTGTCGGCAGCCGCGTTCCCTATCGTAGGCCCGATAGTATTCCAGCTTAGACTTCCTATTGGCGCTGGTATCCCGTTTCGTGCATTCTTTACACTTTCCAAGCCGCCCGTCCGCCATCATCTTGTGCCGGTAGAAATCATCGAGTGGCTTAACCTCTTCGCACTTGAAGCACGTTTTCACTATCAAGTCTCCAAAGAAAAGCCCGGCTCGATGGCCGGGCGGTTAGTCTTGGTTTCTGGTATTTCAGATCGCCCCAGGCGGCGTCAGTTAAAAGGTATTTCGTCGTCGAAATCGTCGCCCTGGTTGGGCGGCGGCATCTGCCCGGCCGGCGGCTGGCTGCCTCCGCCCGACTGCGGGGCTTGGCCGCCGTTCATCTTGGCGATGACCTCCGCATAGTTGCCGTGCCGATTGGTGGTGAACTGCCCGACCCAATACTCCTTGCTCTCCGGCCCCTTGCCGTCGCGATGCTCGCCGATGGTGATGCCGGAATGCGCCGACATGATGGCTTTCACGTCGAAGCCGAACCCCGGTCGGTCGCTGTTGGTCTTGGGGAAATAGCGAACCTCCAGGGCCAGCGCCACCTTGCGCCCCACCAGCTCGGGGCACGTCACCTCCTGCCCCTTCTGCACCCGTGACAGGCTCTGCGCTCCAGTGCAGCCCATGAGCGCCTGGATGCGCTCCTCGCCGAATTGGAGGGGCTTGCCCTCCTTGTCCTTGAAGATGAAGTTGATGTAGTTGGCTTTCTGCCCCTTCTCCGTCTCGAAGTCGATTTGCAGGAACTCGGCCTGGCTGTTCGGTGCCAGCGTCCAGCGAGCGGCGGTGATGGTGCCGCGCACCACCGCGCTCTCCAGCAGGTATTCGCTGCCGCCGCCGTCTGCTGCTGCGGCCTGGTCTTCGTTGTAAGTGAATGCGGTGGTCATGATGCCTGCTCCTGTGCTTGAGGCTCGGTGATGCCGTAGTAGTCCACGATCAGGGCGTCTACTGCGGCAAGGTCGTTGTCGATGGTGTCGCTATCGAAGAGCCCCATGGGGGCCTTCACTGTGTCGCTGCCATTGTTGACGGTGCGCAGCAGGTAATGCCCGTCCTGTACCTGCGTGCGCAGGACGGTGGTGAAGAGCCCTTCGAGCGTGATTTTCTCGTCGAGCATCTTGCCGATGGTCTTGATCTTCGTCCTCCCATAGTCGTCATCTTGGGTGTGGCTCAGGATGTAGACCCGAACGTGAGCCGGCAGCGCGGTCAGGGCGTTGATGATCTCCCAGGCGTGCCGGGCTATCTCAGTGAACTTCTCGAAGCCCTTTTCCTCGCTGCGGCGCATGAATTCGTTGGCCATGATGTACTGGAAGTCGTCGACCACCACGACCTCCTTGCCGTTGGCGACCGCCTGGCGGGCCGCCTGAATAACCTTTCCCCAGGCGTCGGTGGTGAACTGGCTCCAGCCGGCCGCACGGAACGGCAGGGGCTTCTCGGTGGCCTTGATCAGCGCCACGCTCGACGGGTCGAGGTTGCGCAGGCTGGCCGTCTTGCCGGTGCCTGATTGGCCCAGCACGAGTGTCGTGATGCTCATTTCCTCGCCCTCCGGTAGTTATCCAGCGCCTTGCGCGCCTGGATGATTTCCGGCCCGCCACCAGGCGGCATGTCGTGCTCGATGAATCGCATACAGCTCTCCAGCGCCTCGGCCAGCGTCTCGATCACGTCCATGGCGTCAGCGGCCTGCACATACTCGCCGCTGTTGTCGCCCGGCTCGCTGCATCCATAGGCCGGCGCGTTGTGGCCGTTGCAGTCGAATCGCACTTTATGCAGGCTCATGCCGTCACCCTCCTGTCATCCATGGCGCTCTGCTGCTCGCCGTGCTCATACTCGATGCGCTGCCGCTCCTCGGCGTACACATCCGCATCGATGTCGCCCTGTGCGAATTGGTCGTTCAGCTCGTTGATTGCCTGCTGATAGCTCATGTCGATATACTCCGTTCTGATTCGTGTCTCGGATCACCGCGCCCCGCTCCTGCCCACCAGGACGGGGCGCTCTTCATTCGCC
>JAWWBV010000235.1:0-4722 GCA_033720795.1 Halomonas sp.
AGATCGGCGTGGTGATGGATCCCATCGCCGACCTCACCTACAAGAAGGACACCAGCCTGGCCATGCTGTGGGCCGCCCAGGATCGTGGCTGGTCGCTGCACTACCTCGAGCAGGAGGATCTGTTCCTGCGCGAGGGGCGCGCCTTCGGTCGGCTGCGCGATCTCCGGGTACACCGCGATCCCGCGCACTGGTACGACCTGGGCCAGCCCGAGGTGGGGCCCCTGGCCGAGCTCGACGTCGTCCTGATGCGCAAGGACCCGCCGGTCGACGGCCACTTCCTCAACGCCGTCTACCTGCTGGGCTTCGCCGAGCGCGAGGGCGTGCTGGTGGTCAATCCCACCCAGGCGCTCCTGGAGTGCAACGAGAAACTCTTCGCCCAGCAGTTCCCCCAGTGCTGCACCCCGACCCTGGTCTCCTGCGACGAGGCCGTGCTGCGCGCCTTCCATGCCGAGCACGGCGACGTGATCTTCAAGCCGCTGGACGGCATGGGCGGCACCGGGATCTTCCACGTGCGCCCCGAGGGCCGCAACATCGGCGCCATCATCGAGATGCTGAGCGAGCGCGGCCAGCGCCAGATCATGGCCCAGCGCTACATCCCCGAGATCAAGGACGGCGACACCCGCATCCTGCTGGTGGACGGCGAGCCGGTGCCCTACGGCCTCGCCCGGGTGCCCATGGCCGGCGAGACCCGCGGCAACCTGGCCGCCGGCGGCACCGGGGTCAGCCGCGAGCTCACCGCCC
This sequence comes from Halomonas sp., assembly GCA_033720795.1. GTDB lineage: Bacteria > Pseudomonadota > Gammaproteobacteria > Pseudomonadales > Halomonadaceae > Halomonas. The sequence continues at coordinate 742 of JAWWBV010000235.1, forward strand.
GCGACCACTGGCTGATCGAGCAGGTGCAGCCGGTGATCCGCGAGAAGGGGCTGATGTTCGTCGGCCTCGACGTGATCGGCGACTACATCACCGAGATCAACGTCACGAGCCCTACCTGCGTGCGCGAGATCGACGACCAGCGCGGCACCGACATCGCCGGTATGCTGATGGATGCCATCGCGCGGCGCCTCGACGCGCGGGGCTGACCCGGGAGGCCGGCGGCCATGTCCAGCACCCTCAGCGATCCGATCCAGTATGCCCCGGTGACCCGGCCGCACCGGCACTGGCTGGCCTGGTCGCTGGCGCTGCTGCTGCACCTGGTGGTGATCGGGGTGGTGGCTAGCCGTCAGTTCGCCCCGGCCCCGGTGGAGCGCACCAGCGTCGACGTGGTGCTGGTGAGTCGGCCGGCCCCGGCGCCGGTGGAGGCCGAGGCGATCGCCGAGGCCGATCAGCACGCCGCGGGCTCGCCCCAGGCTCAGGCGCCGGCCGAGGCGCGCGCCGCGCCCATGGAGGCGCTGCCCGAGCGCCAGGCCGCTGAGCCCGAGGTGGACCCGGCCACCCCGGCCGCGCCCCAGCCGGCCGAGGCCCCCGCGACCGAGCGCGCCCGCGAGACGCCGGCCGCCGAGGCCGCCCGCGAGTCGCCGTCGACCCCCGAACCGCGCGAGAGCGCCCCCCAGTCCGCCGAGGCCTCGGCGCCGCCCGCCGCCGCGGCCCCCTCGGCCTCGGGGCGCGACCTGCTCGCCCAGGCCACCGCCAGCATCCGCGACCAGGGCCTCTCGCCCGAGTACGCCGGCGAGCAGCCGGGCGAGGGTCGCCCGGCCGCCCAGCAGGCCGCCGAGGCGCGCTACATCGACGACTGGACCCGCCGGGTCGAGGACTATGGCAACCGCGTGCACCCGGCCCCCCGCGAGCTGGCCGGCCAGTTGCGCATCCGGGTGGTGATCGGCCGCGACGGTCAGGTTCGCCGGGCAGAGGTGATACAATCCTCGGGACACGCCGAACTCGACCAGGCGGCCCTGGACACGGTGCACGGTGCCGCCCCCTACCGGCCCTTCGACCGGGGCATGGGCCACCTGGACAGCCTGTCCATCACGCGGGTCTGGCGATTCGGCCAAGGCAATCATTACGGCGTGCACTAGGTCCGCCGGGGAGTCCCATGCAATCCGTGCAACACTTCGGCTTGAAACACCACTTCCTGCTGGCGATGCCGCACCTGGAAGACCCCAATTTCGCCGGCAGCCTCAGCTATCTCTGCGACCATGACGAGAACGGCACCATGGGCGTGATCGTCAATCGTCCCCTGGAGCTGACCCTCGACGCCCTCTTCGAGCAGCTGGAACTGGGCGGCGACGAGAGCCCCCATCGCCAGGCGCCGGTCTACTACGGCGGCCCGACCCACAAGGATCGCGGCTTCATCCTGCACCGCGGCGACAGCGACGCCTGGGACTCCAGCATCCAGGTCGCCGAGGACATCGCCCTGACCACCTCCATGGACATCCTCCAGGCGCTGGCCGACGGCCGCGGCCCCGAGGAGTTCCTGGTCTGCCTGGGCTGCGCCGGCTGGGAGGCGGGCCAGCTCGAGAACGAGCTCAAGGAGAACGCCTGGCTGACCGTCGAGGGCCAGGCCGAGATCCTCTTCTCGGTGCCGCCGGAGCAGCGCCTGGGCGCCGCCGCGGGCATCCTCGGCATCGACCTGAACCTGATGACCCGCGAGGCGGGGCACTCCTGATGGCGGGGGCGAGCTGATGGCCGACGCCGGCGCGCGCCTGATCCTGGCCTTCGACTTCGGCACCCGGCGCATCGGCGTGGCGGTGGGCAACGAGCTGCTGGGCAGCGCCCGGGAGCTTGCCCCGCTGCCGGCCCGGGACGGCATCCCCGACTGGGTCGAGGTGGCCCGGCTGGTGGATGAGTGGCGCCCGGACCTCTTCGTGGTGGGGCTGCCGCTCAACATGGACGACAGCGAGTCGGTGATGAGCACCCGGGCGCGCAAGTTCGGCAAGCGCCTCTACGGGCGCTTCGGCGTGCCCTGCGAGATGATCGACGAGCGCGGCTCGACCCGCGAGGCCAAGGCGATCGCCCGGGAGGGCGGCCACCGCGGCAACTACCGCCAGGAAAGCGTCGACGGCATCGCCGCGGTGCTGATCCTGGAGGGCTGGTTCGCCCGCGCCGAGGGGCTGCCGCCGCGCTGAGGCCGGGCGATCAGGCCGGGCGGGGGCCGCCGTCGCTGTACTTCCTGGCGAAGTCGCTCACCGAGATGCAGGTGAACTTCTCGATGAAGAACGCCAGGGTCGCCGGGCAGCGGAAGCGCTCCTCGAAGGCCTCCACGCGACCTTCCCGCTCGCGTTCGACGCTGGCCAGGTAGGCATCGCCGGCCTTGCGGAGCCTGACGGTCGCCTGATTGTCCTGGCCCTGTTTCTCGACCTTCAGCTCGTGCTGCTCCTCGAGCAATCTTTCCAGCACCTCCCCCCTCTCGAGCTCCTCCGGTGAGGCCCAGAGCGGCTGGTCACGTTCGCCGTAGCGGTACAGGAAGATCATCGGCAGCACCGAGAAGATGGCCGTGGTGAGGGTCCAGGTCAGCGCCGTGCCGGAGAGGTCCGCCGTGAAGACCGCGAGCAGCTGCACGACGATGCCCAGGGCCAGCAGCCCCGCCAGGGGGCGCCACATCCGCGGGTTCATGAAGCCCCTGTCCAGGAAGTATCCCCATAGGCCGATCACCACGATCGCCCCCACGCCCAGCTGGATCAGGGCGAGCAGTGACCCGCCGCCCATCAGCAGGGCGATGATGCCGATCAGGATCAGCAGGGTGTAGAAGCCACACAGCAATAGGGTCGCACGCTTCAGGTTCATCGATGTTGGGCCTCCAGGCCAGGTCGCCATGCGCGGCGATGCCGATCGTCACCCCCAGCATAGGCGATCGGTCGTGAGCTGAAAGTCGTTCAGAAGACGGTGTCGTCCACGCCCACGGTCGGCGGCACGAACCAGGACACGTCGCGCAGGTCGCGCTCGATGTGCTCCTCGACCTTCAGCAGGGTGGCGAAGATCGCCATGCGCACCGGGATGCCATTGTCGGTCTGGCGGAAGATCGCCAGGCGCGGGTCGCCGTTGAGGTCCACGTCCAGATCGTTGGCCTCGGGGCGGCTGTCCCGGGGCAGCGGGTGCATGACGATGGTGGAGGCGTTGCAGCGGCTGTCGAGGAAGGCGCGGTCGACGGTGAAGTCCCGGGAGAGGTTGAAGCCCTCGATCATCTCGGCGGTGAAGCGCTCCTTCTGGATGCGCGTGGTGTAGACCACGTCGACGTCGGAGAAGTCGCCGGCCAGGCTCTCGCGCACCTCCACGGCGAGCCCCTGGCGGCTGACGCGCTCGATCAGGTGGTGGGGCATCTCGAGCCCGGGAGGCGCCACCAGGGTGATGCGCATCGGTGCGTAGCGCGCCAGCAGCCGGATCAGCGAGTGCACGGTGCGCCCGTACTTCAGGTCGCCGGTCATCAGCACATGGGCGTCCTTCAGCGCCTTGCCTTGCCGCGCGAACTCCTTGTCGATGGTGTAGAAGTCCAGCAGCGCCTGGCTCGGGTGCTCGCCGGCGCCGTCGCCGGCGTTGATCACCGGCACGTGGGTGGCGGCGGCGAACTCCGCCACCGAGCCCTGCTCCGGGTGGCGCATCACGATGGCGTCGCAGTAGCCGCTCATTACCCGGCTGGTATCGTAGAGCGACTCACCCTTGGCCATGGAGGAGAAGGTGAAGCCGGTGGTGTCGCAGACGCTGCCGCCGAGCCGCGAGAAGGCGGTGTGGAAGCTGACGCGGGTGCGGGTGCTGGCCTCGAAGAAGAGGTTGCCGAGTACCGCCCCCTCCAGCACCCGGGTGATCTTGCGCCGCTGGGCGACGGGCTCCAGGCGCGCGGCGACGCGCATCAGGTGGTCGATCTCGTCGCGGGAGAGGGAGTCGATGGAGAGCAGGTGGGACATCACGGCGGCCTCGGCAGGG
>JAWWBV010000236.1:0-4721 GCA_033720795.1 Halomonas sp.
CCCTGGCCGGGGCCGATCTCGACCAGCCGGTCGCCGGGACGCGGTCCGATGGCACGCACGATGCGCGAGATGACGCCGTGGTCGCGCAGGAAGTTCTGGCCGAAGCGCTTGCGGGCCTGATGAACCGGGGGGCGGGATGCCATTCGGGTGTCCTTATGTCTCTGGAGATTCTTACTGTCGCATCGCCGCCGTGTTGGGGCTGACCCGGCGATAGACCGTTCGCGGAGGCGCTGTGGATACCTCCCTGTACGCTACCGATTCCTTCCCTGGAATCGGACCTCCGCCTCGGCCTATCCCCGGCGCCCCTCGAACGGCTCGACGTCTTGTCTAGCCACGGCCGCCGCGACTCGCCATCTCGGCGGCCAGCGCCACGGCGACCCGCAGGCTGCCCGGGTCGGCGACGCCGCGGCCGGCCAGGTCCAGGGCGGTGCCGTGGTCCACCGAGGTGCGCACCAGCGGCAGCCCCAGGGTGATGTTGGCGGCGCGGCCGAAGCCGGCGTACTTGAGCACGGGGAGGCCCTGGTCATGATACATGGCCAGCACCGCGTCGACGCCCTCGAGGTGGCGCGGGGTGAACAGGGTATCGGCCGGCAGGGGGCCGTCAAGGGCCAGCCCCTGGGCGCGCAGGGCCTCGAGGGCCGGGATGATCACGTCGAGCTCCTCGCGACCCAGGTGGCCGCCCTCCCCCGCATGGGGATTGAGGCCGCAGACGGCGATGCGCGGCGCGTCCACGCCGAACCAGCGCCGCAGGTCGTCGTGGAGGATATGCAGCAGGCGATGCAGGCGCGGCCCGGTGATGGCGTCCGCCACCTCGCGCAGCGGCAGGTGGGTGGTGGCCAGCGCCACCCGCAGGGGCGCCCCGCCCTCCCCGCACGCCTCGCGGGCGTGCAAGGCGCTGTCGGTGGCCAGCATCATCACCACCTCGTCGACCCCGCAGGCGTCGCGGAGGTACTCGGTGTGGCCGCTGAAGCCGGCATGGCCGGCATCCAGGATCACGCCCTTGTGCAGCGGCGCGGTGACCATGCCGGCCGCGCGGCCGGCGAGGCAGGCGGCCAGCGCCACATCGAGGGTCTCGAGCACGTGGGCGGTGTTGGCGACATTGAGCTCGCCGGGGCGCGCCGGGGCGCGCAGCGCCACCGGCCATACCGGCAGCACGCCGCGCCGCGGCGCGGGGGGCGCCTCGTCGCGGGCCAGCTCGCGGATCTCGACCTCGCGGCCGATCAGGGCGGCGCGCTCGGCCAGCAGGGCCGGGTCGCCCACCGCCACCACCCGGGCCGGGGGCACCACGTCGGCGGCCAGCATCACGGCAAGCTCGGGCCCGATGCCCGCCGGCTCGCCGCAGGTCAGGGCCAGCACCGGCGCGTCCGCGGTCGACATCAGCGCGCCTCGAGGCGTTCGTCGACGAAGGCGCGGCTGCGGATCTCCTGGATCCACTCTTCCATCTCGGCACTGACCTTGCGCTGGAACAGCGCCTGGCGCGCCTGGTCGCGGCTGACGCCCTGCTGCTCCACGAAGCGATCCACCTCGCGCTCGGAGAGGTCGACCCGGCTGGCCACCCGGCGCTGCTGCAGCTGGCGCATCAGCAGTTCGCGGCGCACCTGGTCGCGCACCACGCCGAGCGACAGGCCGTCGGCCTCGAGCGCATCGGCGAACTGCTCCAGGCTCATGCCGTTGCCCTCGGCGATGGCCCGCACCTGGCGGTTGAGCTCGGTGTCATCGACGCTCAGGTTGGCCTCGCGGGCCATCTGCAGCTGGATCTCCTCGACGATCATGCGCTCGAGCACCTGCTCGCGCAGGACCGCGTCGGGGGGCGTCGCCTGTCCCCGGCCCTCGAGCTGGCTGCGGACCTGGGCGACGCGGTCGTCGAGCTGGCTCTCCATGATGGCGCCCTCGTTGACCACCGCCACGATGCGGTCCAGCGGCTGACGGCCCGCGTAGGCCGACTCCTGGGCCAGCCCCGTCAGGGGCAGGCCGGTCAGGCACAGGGCCAGCGCCAGGGTGGCGATACGTCGGCTGCGCATGTCTCTCTTTCCTCTCATCGGTGTCGAATGTCTCACAGGCGGCCCAGGGACGCGCTTCGGTAGCCCGGAACGGCCTGCTGGAAGTAGCCGTCGGCCTCGCCGCCGACCCCGCCCAGGCCCTTGAACACGAAGCGCAGGAAGATCCCGCGGTCGGTCTGGTCGTCCTCGATGGTGTTGGCGGTGTCGTTGTCGTCGATCCACTCGCGCCACACCAGCTGCAGACCATAGCAGCAGTCGTTCCACTGGACACCCGCCAGCTGCTCCAGGGCACGGTCGTGGGTGTTGTCGTAGAGCAGCCGGCCGATCAGGTCGACCTGCCGGCTGGCCTTCAGGGCGAACGACAGGTCGTACTCCTCGCGGTCGTAGGTCAGCCGGTCCTCGTCCTCCTGGGAGGGGTCGAAGCCCTGGACCTGCCAGCGATAGCCGAGGTTCAGCACGTGACCGGCCGGGGCCAGGTACTGCAGGCCGAGCGAAGTGCTCTCGGTGCGCTCCAGGTGGTCGTCGTAGAGCCACTGCCAGCGGCTGCGCCACGCCTCGGTGATCTGCCAGTCGGCCCGGGTGACCAGCGGCGAGCGCTCCCGGGTCGCGCGATAGTGGGCCTCGAAGTTCGACTCCGGCGGCAGGGTGTCGGGATCGCCCGCCATGTCGATGTGGCGATCCTCCAGGTAGTAGGCCTGCCCCAGCCCCACCGAGAGCCGCTCGCGGCCGCTCTCGTCGGCCAGCAGCCGCGACTCGAGGCCCAGCGAGACGCGGTTCAGGTCGCCCACCCGGTCGCTGCCGCTGAAGCGGTAGGGCGACCAGAGCTGGTGCCAGGAGAAGGCGCGCTCGGCGGTATCGAACTCGGGGAACTCGGTCTGGTCCCGCGCCGGCACGTAGGCGTAGTTGACCCGCGGCTCCAGGGTCTGGCGGTAGTCGCGCCCGCCGAGCTCGAGCTCGCGCTCGAAGACCAGGCCGCCGTCGACGCTGGCCACCGGCACGCTGCGGGTGAGGCTCTCGTCGCGGTCGGTCTCGCGCTCGCCGTAGTCGAGCTCGTAGGCGGTGGCGAGCCACTCGACCCGGGGCTCCAGATGCCCCCAGCTCTCGTCGAAGCGCCAGCCGGTGGCCGGCGCCAGATGCAGGCGGGAGCCGTTGGCGGCCTCGCGTATGGGCACCTTCGTCTCATCCACGTCCCGCCAGAAGTGGGTGACGTTGGAGCGCCACTGCTGGTAGAAGCCGCTCTGCTGGGACCAGCGGGCGTCGGCGGTGAGGCTCGGCAGGCGGTAGAAGGGCTTGTCGCGCTCGAGCAGCGGATCGTCGAGTTTCTGGTAGCCCTGCGCCTTGGCCTGCAGCTGCCAGGTGTCGCCGCGATGGTCGATCTGGGCCAGGCGCTCCATGTAGGCGGTGTCGCCCTCGCCGAAGTCGCGGCCGAAGTCGTCGAAGTAGCTGCCGTCGCTGGCCGCCCCGTAGCGCAGGCGGTAGGGGGTGCGGGCATCCAGCCGCCCGGCATGCCGGTAGTCGAGGTACCAGCGATCCTCGCCCGCGTAGCTCGGCTCATCGTCGGGGTCGCCGTCGTCGTCGGCCAGGTAGGCGCCCTCGATCTGGCCGCCGTGGTTCTCGAAGAGATACCGGTACTCGCCGCCCAGCAGCAGGCCACGATCGCTGATGTAGCGCGGCGTGAGCGTGGCGTCCTGGTCCGGGGCGATGTTCCAGTAGAAGGGCTGGGCGTAGTCGAGGGAGTCGGCGGAGAGCCCCAGCAGCGGCCACAGGAAGCCGGTCTGGCGACGCTCGTCGAGGGGGAAGCGCACCCAGGGCCAGTAGAAGACCGGCACCTTGCCCACCTCGAGCCGGGCATGCTTGGCGGTGCCGACGCCACGTTCGCGGTCGAGCAGGATGTCGTTGCCGACCAGGCGCCACAGGTCGCTGCCCGGCTCGCAGGTGGTGAAGCTCGCCTCGGTGAGGCGGTAGCGCTCGCCGTCGAGGCGGGCCAGGCGCACGGCGTCGCCGCGCAGGCGCTGCTCGTGGGCCACGTAGTGGGCCGTGTCGATGCTCGCGGCGTCGCTGTTCAGGGAGAACTCGGCCGAGGCACCGCGCACCAGCAGGTTGCGGTCGCGCAGGGTCAGCGGCCCCTCGGCGTAGGCGGTCTCGCGGCTGGCGGGCACCCGCACCCGCGGCGCCTCGAGCTGGGCGTCGCCGCGGCGCAGCAGCACCTCGCCGTCGAGCCGGGTCTCGCCATCCTCGCCCGCATCGGCGCGGTCGGATTCGCTCGCCACCTTCTCGCCGGGCGGCGGCGGCAGGCGGTAGTCCGGCATCACGTAGCGGCCGCGGCACAGGGCGTCCGCCGGGCGCGCCTCGCCCCAGGGCTGCCAGTCCAGCTGCGCCGCCGGCAGCGACTCGGGGGGCGCCGCCGAGAGTGGCCCGCTCGCCAGGCCGGCGCCAGCCAGGCCCGTCAGGGCCGTCCATGTCCACGAGTGTCGCTTGCCCATGCTCCACGATGTCCTTGGCGGGGTGAATCGGTATTATACAGGCCGCACCCGGCCTGTGCTGCCGGCGCGAGCCCTGCCATCGCCGACGATGTCGGGAGCTCAGCATGCGGGGCCCCCACGGGGCCGTCAACCGTACCCGCCCCCTCACCAGGAGCCAGACGACGATGCCCGAGGCCACCGATCCCACGCGAACGCAGCGCCTGCAGGCCTGGGCGGCCAGGCGCCACGGCCTCTCCCC
>JAWWBV010000237.1:0-4709 GCA_033720795.1 Halomonas sp.
TCCGGCCAGGACGCGCTCGTGACCGTGGTGCCGCTGATCATGCTGTTCATGGGCATGGTCGGCCTGATCACCCCCAACGCCATCGCCTCGCTGCTCGAGCATTTCAGCCACATGAGCGCCACCGCCACGGCGCTGCTGGGCAGCATCCAGTTCACCTGCGGGGCGCTCGCCGGGGTGGTGGTGAGCGGCTTCGAGATCGACAGCGCCTGGCCCATGGTGCTGACCATGCTGGCGGTGTCGCTGGCCGGCAACCTGGCCCTGCGCGGGCTCGTGGGGCGCGCCGGCCGGGAGGTCGCGCCCGCCGCCTGAGCGGCCGGCGGGGCGGGGATCGCGCCGTCGCCGCCGGTTGTCATGAAGCTGTCACTTTCCTGGGGCATCGTGTGTGTCGCGAAGGATGAATCCCTTTCTCGACAGGAGATCGCTCCATGAACCGCATCCTCAAGAACCGTGTGCTCAAGGGCACGGCCATCGCCGCCGCCGTGATCGGTGTGGCCGGTGTCGCCCAGGCCCGCGAGCAGGCTCGCATCGTCGGCTCCAGCACCGTCTACCCGTTCGCCAGCTACGTGGCCGAGGAGTTCGGTGCCACCACCGAGTACCCGACGCCGGTCATCGAATCCACCGGTTCCGGTGGTGGGCTGCGCCTGTTCTGCAATGGGGTCGGTGACGACACGCCGGACATCACCAACGCCTCGCGCCGCATGAAGCCCTCCGAGTTCGAGCGCTGCGAGGAGAACGGTGTCACCGACATCACCGAGGCCTTCATCGGTTACGACGGCATCGCCTTCGCCCAGTCCAACGCCAACGAGGCGATGGACGTCACCCGCGAGCAGATCTTCCTGGCCCTGGCCGCCAAGGTGCCGGTCGACGGCGAGCTGGTCGACAACCCCTACACCCAGTGGAGCGAGATCGACGACGCCCTGCCGGCGCGGGAGATCGCCGTCTACGGCCCGCCCACCACCTCCGGCACCCGTGACGCCTTCGAGGAGCTGGTGATGGAAGCCGCCTCCGAGGAGATGGACGCCTACGGCGGCGAGGGCTACACCGACATCCGTACCGACGGCGCCTTCATCGACGCCGGCGAGAACGACAACCTGATCGTTCAGCGCCTGGCCGAGAACACCGAGGCCTTCGGCATCTTCGGCTACTCCTTCCTCGAGGAGAACGCCGATACCCTGACCGGTTCCAACATCGACGGCGTCGCCCCGACCCCGGATGCCATCGGCAGCGGCGAGTACCCGGTGTCGCGCTCGATGTTCTTCTACATCAAGAACCAGCACGCCGACGAGGTGCCGGCCATGTACGCCTACGCCGACCTGTTCATGAGCGAGCAGATGATCGGTGATCTAGGCTACCTCAAGGGCATCGGCCTGATCCCGGCGCCCGCCGAGATGCGCGAGGAAGCGCGCCAGGACGTCGAGAACCGCGAGACCCTCGAACTGGCCGATCTGAAGTAACGCCGGCGCGAGTCGCTTCACCCGGCCGGCAGCTCAGGGCTGCCGGCCGGCTCACGTTTCGACGGACCGGGCCGATCTGCCCCGTCCGCGAATGAACTCCTTCGAGAGACACCTATGCAGACCAATCAGATACTCGCCATGTTCGGCGGCGCCCTGCTGCTGCTGGGTCTGATAGCCTTCTTCCTCGGGCGTGCCAAGGCGTCTCGGGTGCGGGCCGCCGGCACCGCGATGCAGGCCCAGCCCGACCAGTACGCCTGGTTCGCCGTGCTGTCGACGGCGGGGCCGGCGCTGGTGCTCAGCGCCGTGGGCGGCTTCGCGCTGCTGCTGCTCGGGGCCGAGATCCCCACCCTCTACCTGCTCCTCGGCAGCCTGCTCGTGGCCTGCCTCGGGCTCGCCGTCGGCGTGCTGATGGTGCGCCCCGATTTCCACGCGCGCCAGGCCATCGAGCGGGTGATCCGCTTCGTGCTGGCCGGCGCCGCGCTGATCTCCATCTTCACCACCCTGGGCATCCTGGTCTCGATCATCGGCGAGGCGCTGCGCTTCTTCCAGATGCAGAACTTCTGGGACTTCATCACCGGGACCACCTGGAACCCGGGCGCCAGCTTCCTCGAGGCCGCCGGTCGCGCCGAGGAGGGCGCCAGCGCCGCCCAGTTCGGCTCGGTGCCGCTGTTCGCCGGCACCTTCATGATCACCGCCGTGGCGATGCTGGTGGCGATTCCCATCGGCCTGCTGGCGGCCATCTACATGGCCGAGTTCGCCCCCACCGGCGTGCGCACCGTGGCCAAGCCGGTGCTCGAGGTCCTGGCCGGCATCCCCACCGTGGTCTACGGCTTCTTCGCCGCCATCACCGTGGCGCCGATCATCGTCAGCGTGGCCGGCTTCTTCGGGCTCGAGGCCTCCTTCAACAACGCGCTGGCGCCCGGCATCGTGATGGGCATCATGATCATCCCGTTCATCTCGTCGCTCTCCGACGACGTGATCACCTCGGTCCCCGACAGCATGCGCCAGGGCTCGCTGGCGCTGGGCATGACCAAGGGCGAGACCATCCGCGACGTGGTGATCCCGGCGGCCCTGCCGGGGATCATCTCCGCCTCGCTGCTGGCGGTCTCCCGGGCGCTGGGCGAGACCATGATCGTGGTGATGGCCGCCGGCATGCGGCCCAACCTGACCGCCAACCCGCTGGAGGACATGACCACCGTGACGGTGCGCATCGTGGCCGCCCTGACCGGCGACCAGGAGTTCGCCAGCGCCGAGACCCTCTCCGCCTTCGCGCTGGGGCTGGTGCTCTTCGTGGTGACCCTGAGCCTGAACCTGGTCTCGGTGATCATGATTCGCCGTTTCCGCGAGAAGTACCGGGTCAACAACCTGTAACGCCGAGGACACCTTCCGATGAGTCAATCCTTCGACGACATCAGCGCCCAGCTCAAGCGCCGCCACCGCAAGTCGGCGCGGCTGAAGTGGATCTCCATGGGCGCCCTGGGGCTCGCCGGGCTCTTCCTGGTGCTGTTCTTCGCCGACATGCTGGTCAAGGGCCTGCCGGCCTTCAAGCAGGCCCAGATCCAGGTCCAGGTCGACTACAGCGAGCAGGCCAGCCAGCTGCCCCTGGCCGCCGTGAACGAGGACGTCCGCTCGCTGGTCAGCCGCGGCTACCTGCGCCTGATCCCCGGGCGCATGGAGGACAACCCCGACCTGCTGGGCACCACCCGCCTGGAGTGGGTGCTCGCCGACGGCCAGGTGGACCAGTACCTCAAGGGCCACCACTCCAAGCTCAAGGCGAGCGAGCAGGCCGTGGTCGATCGGCTGGTGGAGCAGGGGCGCGCCGAGCTGCGCTTCAACACCACCTTCTTCACCAGCGGTGACTCCAAGATGCCCGAGCTGACCGGCATCGCCTCGGCGGCCATGGGCACGCTGCTGACCCTGCTGGTGACCCTGGCGGTGGCCTTCCCGATCGGCGTGATGACGGCGGTCTACCTGGAGGAGTTCGCCCCGGACAACCGCTTCACCCAGGCCATCGAGATCAACATCAACAACCTGGCGGCGATCCCCTCGATCCTCTTCGGCCTGCTGGGCCTGGCGATCTTCATCAACTTCTTCGGCGTGCCGCGCTCCTCGCCGCTGGTCGGCGGCCTGACGCTGGCGCTGATGACCCTGCCGGTGATCATCATCGCCACCCGCACGGCGCTGCGCAGCGTACCGGAGTCGATCCGCCACGCCGCCTTCGGGGTGGGCTGCTCGCGCTGGCAGGTGGTGCGCGACCACGTGCTGCCGCTGGCGCTGCCGGGGATCATGACCGGCTCGATCATCGGCCTGGCCCAGGCCATGGGCGAGACCGCGCCGCTGATCATCGTCGGCATGGTGGCCTTCATCCCCGACGTCACCACCTCCTTCACCGAGGCGGCCACGGTGCTGCCGGCGCAGATCTTCACCTGGGCGGGGGAGCCCGATCGGGCCTTCATCGAGAAGACCTCCGGCGGCATCCTGGTGCTGCTGACCGTGCTCATCACCCTGAACGCCACGGCGGTGGTGCTGCGCAAGAAATTCGAGCGTCGTTGGTAGCCATCGACACGACACAGGATATCCTCAGATGAACACGCAAGTTGCCGAGCGGAGTAGTGCGCCGATGTCAGCTCAACACAGGTCCGGCCAGGACGGCCCGGGACAGCAGAACAGGGAGCAGCAACGCGGTCAGCCGGTGACGCGCAACGACGATGCCCATCACGAGCTCTCCATCCGCGTGCGCGACCTCAACCTCTGGTACGGCCAGAGCCAGGCGCTGAAAGGCATCGACATCGATGTCTTCCAGAAGAACGTCACGGCGCTGATCGGCCCCTCGGGCTGCGGCAAGTCGACCTTCCTGCGCTGCCTCAACCGCATGAACGACCTGATCCCCAACGTGCGCATCGAGGGGCTGGTGGAGATGGACGGTCGCGACGTCAACGCGGTCAAGATGGACGAGGTGGCCCTGCGCCGCCGGGTGGGGATGGTCTTCCAGAAGCCCAATCCCTTCCCCAAGTCGATCTACGAGAACGTCGCCTATGCGCCGCGCATGCACGACCTGGTGGGCCGCAAGTCGGACCAGGACGAGCTGGTGGAGCGGGCCCTGCGCGACGCCGGCCTCTGGGAGGAGGTCAAGGACAAGCTGCACCAGCCGGGCACCTCGCTCTCCGGCGGCCAGCAGCAGCGCCTGTGCATCGCCCGGGCGATCGCCGTGCAGCCCGACGTGATCCTGATGGACGAGCCGACCTCGGCCCTCGA
>JAWWBV010000238.1:0-4700 GCA_033720795.1 Halomonas sp.
GTGCGCAACGACGACCAGACGCCCACCTCCGATCCGGACAAGTTCGGAAGGCTGATGGAGGGCCTGAGGACGCACTGCCCGGGCATGATCATCCAGCTCTCCACCGGCGGTCGCTCCGGGGCGGGCGAGGCACGTGGCGGCATGCTGCCGCTCAAGCCGGACATGGCGAGCCTCTCGGTGGGCTCCAACAACTTCCCCAGTCGGGTCTACGAGAATCCGCCCCAGCTGGTGGAGTGGCTCGCCGACGAGATGCTCAAGTACGACATCAAGCCCGAGATCGAGGCGTTTGACCTGTCGCACATCCACCAGGCGGTCAGCCTGTCCAGGCAGGGCAAGCTCAAGGCGCCGCTCTACGTGCAGTTCGTGATGGGCGTGAAGAACGCCATGCCGGTGGACAAGCCGACCTTCGACTTCTACATCGAAACCCTGAAGCGGCTCGCGCCGGACGCCCAGTGGTGCGGCGCCGGCATCGGGCCCAACCAGGCCCTGCTCAACGAATGGTCCATCGCCGCGGGCGGCCATACCCGCACGGGGCTCGAGGACAACGTGCGCCTCGACCGCGACACCCTGGCGCCCTCCAATGTGGCCCTGGTCGAGCGCACCGTGGGGCTGTGCGAGCAGTACGAGCGGCCGGTGGCCACCTGGCAGCAGGCCCGTGAGCTCCTGGGTCTGAGGATGGTCTGAACGGCCACGGGACCGGCGACGGCGGGTCGGTTGCCTCGGGCAGGTGCGCTGGAAGCCGCTACTGCCCTCGACCGTCTTGCCCTTACGCTGTTCGATGTCAGCAGCCGACTCTGGCCAGGCAAGCCAGGCCAGGCATACGGCGAGTCTGATCCGCACTCATCGAGGGGACTTCCAGCGTGGGGACTAAGGATCTGCGCCTCGCTTATCGGGCCACCCGCCAGTAAAACATCCCCGATTTCTTGCGAAGAACCGTGGCGGAGACATGATTATCGCAGGGCTTTTCCGCCAGCCCGACACACACATGCAGCGGCAGCAGATGCTCCTCGCGGGGGTGGCAGAATCGGGCATGGGGGGCGCGCTCCCAGTGGATCAGGCGCTCGGCGCGCTCCGCCTCCTCGATCTCCACACTGGCACAGGTCTCCTCGAGCCAGTCCTCGAAGGCCTCGTTGCGGGCCTGGATCTCCGGGGTGTCGGGGGCAAAGAAAGCGCCCATGTTATGGAAGGAGAACCCGGAGCCGATCACCAGCAGGTCGTCGACATCGAGCGCCTGCAGCGCCCGGCCGATGGCCAGGTGCGTCGCGGCATCCAGGCTGTTGACCAGTGACAGCTGAATGCTGGGAATGTCCGCCTCCGGATACATCAGCTTGAGTGGCACGAACAGCCCGTGGTCGAAACCCCGCCGGTCATCGAGCCGTGCCGAGATCCCGGCCTGCTCCAGTGCCTGGTGGACCTGCCGTGCCAGCGCCGGCTCACCGGGGCAGGGGTATTCGATCGCGTAGGCCTCGGGCGGAAAGCCGGAGTAGTCGTAGATCAGCGGCGGGTTGGCGCCCGAGGTGATGGTCGGTACCGCTGCCTCCCAGTGGGCGCTGATGACCAGGATGGCGGAGGGCTTGCGCAGCTGGCCCGCGATCTCGGTGAGCCGTTCCACCATTTCACGGTGGCCCGGGTCCCCCAGCAGCGGCATCGGCCCGCCGCCATGGGAGATGAACAGAACATCGGTCGTGGTGCTCATGGCGCTCGCTCCTCCTGCTCGTTCAAGGTCGTGACGTGATCGGATCTCATCAGAGCTCGCCGGGCCCGGCCGGCACGATCCCGGTGGGATTCAGGGCCTTGATGGAATAGTACCCCGCCTGGATATGGTCGAGACGCACGGTATCGGCGATACCGTCGAGGGCCAGCATCCGGTGCATGTAGGCGTGCAGGCCCGGCATGGCGCGCAGGGTGTTGCGGTTGCACTTGAACAGACCATGGTAGGCGGCATCGAAGCGCACCAGGGTCACGAACAGGCGCAGGTCGGTTTCCGTCAGGCGCTCACCGAACAGGTAGGGTCGCCCATCGGCCAACCGGGATTCCATCTCGTCCAGCGCGGCAAACACCTTGCCGTAGGCCTCCTCGTAAGCTTCCTGACTGGAGGCGAAGCCGGCCTGATACACGCCATTGTTCAGGTCCGTGTAGAGGTAGGCGTTCAGGGCCTCGATCTCCGCGGCCAGGTCGTGCGGATAGAGGTCCGGCCCCTGGTCCTTGATGCCGGCGAAGGCGCTGTTGAGCATGCGCACGATATCGGCGGACTCGTTGTTGACGATGGTCCCGGTCTGCTTGTCCCACAGCACCGGCACCGTGGCACGACCGGAGATCTGCGGATCGGCGCGGGTGTAGAGCTCATGCATGTAGCGCGCGCCGTTGAGCGTGTCCTCGTCGGCCCCGGGGTAGCCGCCGAACCGCCAGCCCTGATCGGTCAGCCGGGGGTTGACGACCGTGACGTCGATCACGTCCTGCAACCCCTTCAGCGCACGCACCATCAGCGTCCGCGAGGCCCAGGGGCAGATATAGGCGACATACAGCTGATAGCGCCCCTTCTCGGCCTTGAAGCCCCCTTCACCGGTAGGCCCCGCCGCGCCATCCGGGGTGATCCAGTGGCGAAACGGCGAGGTCTGGCGAATGAAGCGCCCCTGCTCATCCTTCGCCTGCACCGGCTGCCAGTTCTCCTGCCAGACACCGTTGACCAGCATGATCCTGTTCTCCTGTGGTATGGGCACGCCCCTGAGGGGCGCGCCTGTCAGTCACTGTCGGCGGCATATGGCGCCCGCTTACTGGCCTGAGACCGAGCTCTGGCCGTCTCGTGCCTTCTCTAGAGGGTTGAGCAGCATATTATCCAGCGCGAGGCGCCCACCGCCCTGAATCGCCAGGGCCGCCGTGGCGGCGAACAGGGTCAGGGCATATTCGTAGCCGTTGTTGGCCATGAACAGGCCATTGCCGATATGCACGGCGAAGATCGCCACCAGCATGGTGAAGGCCGACACCAGCGCCGCCGGACGGGTCAGCAGGCCCAGCACCAGCGCCAGCCCGCCGAAGAACTCGGCGCCACCGGCCAGCAGCGCCATCAGCGTGCCCGGCGCCAGGCCGATGCTCGCCAGCCACTGCGCGGTGCCTTCCAGGCCGTAGCCACCGAACCAGCCAAACAGCTTCTGCGCGCCGTGGGCGGCCAGGATCAGCCCCACGGGGACCCGCAGGATCAGGGCGGCCACACCGCCACTGGAGTGGAATAGGGCCTTTGCGAATTGGGTATTCATGATCGCTACCTCGTCTCTCTTGATGGTGGTGTCCCGGAGGAGCTCCCCCGGGGTGATGACGCCACTCTACTACCACCAAAAAGAAAGACTAAGATGGCAATTGTTGCTTTATAATAAATGTCATGTTGATAATGTTGGCTGGCCACATTGACGGGAAACACTGATGGATCGTATCGATGCCATGCGGGCCTTCATCATGGTGGTGACGGAAGGCAGCTTCACCCGTGCTGCCGAGCACCTGGAGATGTCGCCACAACTAGTCAGCAAGTACGTGGCCCAACTCGAGCAGCACCTGGGGGTACGCCTGCTCAACCGCACCACCCGAAAGCTCCATCTGACCGAAGCGGGCACTCGCTATTACCCGCGCGCCCAGCAGGTCCTCACCGATATCGACGACATGGAGCACCAGCTCGGCGACCTGCAGACCCAGGCCCGAGGCCTGTTGCGGATCAGTGCCCCGGTCTCCTTCGCGACCCGCCACCTGGCGTCCCTGCTGAGCGACTTTCAGCGCGCTCATCCCGCCGTCAGCATCGACCTGCAGCTGAACGACCGCAAGGTCGACATCGTCGAGGAGGGCTTCGATATCGCGCTGCGGATCGGCCACCTGAAGAGCTCCTCGCTGATCGCCAAGCGGATCGCGCCGGTCCGGGTGGTGATGTGCGCCTCGCCCGAGTACCTGAAGCGGCACGGCACGCCCCGGCATCCGGAAGATCTCAAGACGCATCGCTACCTGCGCTACAGCTACATGGAGCAGGAGGCCGGTGATTCGCTCTTCCGATGGTTGCCGGGCCGTGATCCGCACCGCGGCGGTGACCTGGTCAGCAACAACGGCGATGTGCTGGTCGAGTCGGCCATGGCCGGCGCCGGCATCGTCCTGCAGCCCACCTTCATCGCGGGTGCCGCCATCAAGGCGGGCACGCTGCGGGTCATCCTGCCGGAACACGAGCCCAAGCCGATGTCGCTCTACGCCGTCTATGCCCATCGCCAGCTCCTGGCGAGCAAGGTGCGCTGTTTCGTCGACTTCATGGAGGGATATTTCGGCGACCCCCCCTACTGGGACCGGTTCGACTGACGCGGCAGAGCGCCTTCCCCATAACGAGACACCCCGGGCCCGCCAGCGGCGGGGCCCGGGGTGGGGCGGTACGATTCGCGTCGAGTTACGCTTGCCCTTCAATCACGGTACTCGTCGATGCTCGGGCAGGAGCAGATCAGCTGCCGGTCGCCGAAGACGTTGTCGACGCGGTTGACCGCCGGCCAGTACTTGGCCGCCTTGACGGCCTCGGAGGGGAAGGCGCCGAGCTCGCGCGAGTAGGGGCGCTCCCAGGCTGCGTCCATCAGGTCGGCCATGGTGTGCGGGGCGTTGACCAGCGGGTTGTTGTCCGCCGGCCAGTCGCCGCGCTGCACCGCGTCGATCTCCTCGCGGATACTGATCATGGCGTCGCAGAA
>JAWWBV010000239.1:0-4699 GCA_033720795.1 Halomonas sp.
CCTGACGACGGCGTCTTCGTGTCAGCGTGGCGTGGAACGCGTTACTCGCTGGCGATCACCCGCTCGCGCAGTTCACGCGGCATGGAGAAGGTGATGGTTTCCTCTCGGCCGGCGAGCTCCTCGGGGGCGGTGGCGCCCAGCGCCTGCAGCCGCTCGATCACACCCTCGACCAGCACCTCGGGGGCGCTGGCGCCGGCGGTCACGCCGATGGCACCCACGCCCTCGAGCCAGGCCGGGTCGACCTGATCCGCGCTGTCGATCAGGTAGGCCGGGGTGCCGACCCGTTCGGAGAGTTCGCGCAGGCGGTTGGAGTTGGAGCTGTTGGGGCTGCCCACCACCAGCACCAGGTCGCTGCCGGCGGCCAGCTCGCGCACGGCGTCCTGGCGATTCTGGGTGGCGTAGCAGATGTCGTCCTTGCGCGGCCCCTCGATCTCGGGGAAGGTGGCGCGCAGGGCGTCGATGACCCGGGCGGTATCGTCCATGGAAAGCGTGGTCTGGGTGACGAAGGCGATCCGACTCGGGTCCTTGACCTCGAGCTTGGCGACGTCTGCCTCGTCCTCGACCAGGTAGATCTGGCCGCCATAGGAAGTGTCGTAGCGCCCCATGGTGCCTTCCACCTCGGGATGCCCCTCGTGGCCGATCAGGATGCACTCCTGGCCGCGACGGGCGTAGCGCAGGACCTCCATGTGCACCTTGGTGACCAGCGGGCAGGTGGCGTCGAACACCTTGAGGCCGCGCGCCTCGGCCTCCTGCTGCACGGCACGGGAGACGCCGTGGGCGGAGAAGATCACGATGACGTCGTCGGGCACCTCGTGAAGCTCCTCGACGAACACCGCGCCCCGCTCGCGCAGGCTGTCCACCACGAAGCGGTTGTGCACCACCTCGTGACGCACGTAGATCGGCGGACCGAAGACGTCCAGCGCGCCGTTGACGATCTCGATGGCGCGGTCGACGCCGGCACAGAAGCCGCGGGGGTTGGCCAGTTTGATCTGCATGGATATCTGCCTTGATGCGTCAGGGGCATCTGCCTGGGATAAGAAGGAAAGCGCGGAGTTCCGTCGCGAGCGAAGAGAGGCTGGTTGCCGCCGGAGCACAGTCACCGGAATGTAGCCTGCTACATGAGGATGACGACGGTCCGACGCTTCGGCACCGCCGGCGGCCAGGATATCGAGCGCAGCAGGAAGTCAGTGTTTTCCTAGTGGGTGGTGGCGGGCTTCACGTCCAGCACTTCCACCTCGAAGGTCAGGGTACGCCCTGCCAGCGGATGATTGAAATCCACCTCAACCTGCTCGCCCTCGATACTCTTGATCACGCCCGGCAACTCGCCGCCGGCGGCATCGGCGAAGGACATCACCATGCCCACTTCCGGCGCGTCGCTCTCGAAGTCTTCGCGCTTGAGCAGCTGGATGTTCTGCGGGTTGTGCTGGCCGAAGGCATGCTCCGGGGTGATCTCGAAGGTGCCACTCTCGCCGGTGGTAAGCCCCTTGAGCGGGTGCTCGAAGCCGGGCGGCAGGTTGCCGTCGCCCACCTGGAAGGTCGCGGGCTGCTTGTCACGGGTGGAATCCACCACGGTGCCGTCTTCCAGGCTGAGGGTGAAGTGAAGGGTCACTTCCATGCCCTCGTCGATGCGAAGTGCCGGGGATTCCTGGTTGCTCATGGCGGGTCTCTCAATCAGTGCGTGCGATGGGTGCGTGAAGGTCGTGATCGTCTCAATATCGATGACCAGGATATCGGGACACCGGGCCGGGTTCTCAACCGCGCCGCCGGGCCCGGCGGCGCTCGGCGAAGAGCGATTCCCAGATCAGGCCGATGGCGCCGAGGGTGATGCCGATGTCCGCCACGTTGAAGGCGGGGTAGTACCAGCCGGCCACATGGAAGGAGAGGAAGTCCACCACGTAGCCATGCACCAGCCGGTCGTAGAGGTTGCCCAGCGCCCCGCCGATGATCAGTGCCAGCGAGACGCCGAGCAGCGCCTCGTCGGCCTTCAGGCGGCGCATCCACAGCGTCAGGCCGATGCTCGCCCCCACGGCGATGGCGGCGAACAGCCAGCGCTGCCAGCCGGGGTGGCCGGCGAGGAAGCTGAAGGCCGCGCCGGTGTTGTGCAGCAGCGTCAGGTTGAAGAACGGCAGCACTTCCACCGGCCGGGCATAGTCGAGCAGCCCGCTGGCCAGGGTCTTGGTGCCGAGATCCAGCACGATCACCGCCACGGCCAGCCACAGCCAGCGCAGCGGCCGGCGCATGGGCACCGTGTGATCCTGACCTGCCTGCCGCTCGCTCATGCGCGCCTCGCCTTGCTGGGACATCGAACTTCTCCTGGGTGGACCTTAGGCAAACCGGCGCGTCTCGCCGGCACCGTCCGGCAGGTTGCCGATGCAGCGCCCGCAGAGGTCCGGGTGCTCGGCGTGAGCGCCCACGTCCTCGCGATGGTGCCAGCAGCGCTCGCACTTGGCGTTGGCACTCTCGGCCACGGCCACCTTCAGCCCTTCGAGCTCGGTGGCCACGGCCGCCTCGCGCTGTTCGCTATCGGACAAGGGTGCCAGGCGCACCTCGCTGGTCAGCATCACGAAGCGCAGCTCGTCGCCCAGCCGGGTCAAGGTCTGGTGCAGGGCGTCGTCGACGTAGAGGGTGACCTCGGCGGCCAGGCTGCCCTTGATCGCCTTGGCATTACGGGCGTCCTCCAGGCACTTGTTGACGGCCTGTTTGACCTCGAGCACCCGCTCCCAGAAGTCGCGGCCCATGGCGGCATCCTCGGCCAGGGTGTCGAGCCCGGTGTAGTACTCCTCGAGCAGCACGCTGTCGCCACGGCTTCCGGGGATGTTCTCGTAGATCTCCTCGGCGGTGAAGGAGAGGATCGGCGCGACCCAGCGCGAGAGCGCCTCGACCACGTGGTAGAGCGCGGTCTGGGCGCTGCGACGCGCCACGGAGTCGGCCTGGGTGGTGTACTGGCGATCCTTGATCACGTCCAGGTAGAAGCCGCCGAGCTCCCGGGCGCAGAAGCCGTGCACCTGCTGGTAGACGTCGAGGAAGCGATACTCCTGGTAGGCGACCTCGATGCGCGCCTGCAGCTGGGCGGCACGATCGACCACCCACTGGTCCAGGGCCAGCATCTCGTCGAAGGGCAGCGCGTCGCGCTCGGGCGCGAAGCCGTTGAGGTTGGCCAGCAGGAAGCGCGAGGTGTTGCGGATACGCCGGTAGACGTCGGCGGTACGCTTGAGGATCTCGTCGGAGACCGCCATCTCGCCGGAGTAGTCGGTGGAGGCGACCCACAAGCGCAGGATGTCGGCGCCGAGCTTGTCCATCACCGCCTGGGGGGCGACCACGTTGCCGAGCGACTTGGACTGCTTGCGGCCCTTCTCGTCCACGGTGAAGCCGTGGGTCAGCAGCTGCCGGTAGGGCGCGTGGCCGTCGATGGCGGCGCCGGTGAGCAGCGAGGAGTGGAACCAGCCGCGGTGCTGATCGGAACCCTCGAGGTAGAGATCGGCGATCGGCCCCTCGGCGTGGCCGTGGGGATGCGAGCCGCGCAGCACGTGGCGGTGGGTGGTGCCGGAGTCGAACCAGACGTCCAGGGTATCGGTGACCTTGTCGTAGTCGGCGGCCTCCTCGCCCAGCAGCTCGGCGGGGTCGAGGCGGAACCAGGCGTCGATGCCCTCGGCCTCGACGCGCTTGGCGGCCTCCTCCATCAGCGCGACGGTGCGCGGGTGAAGCTCGCCGGTGGCCTTGTGCAGGAAGAAGGGGATCGGCACGCCCCAGTTGCGCTGGCGCGAGATGCACCAGTCCGGGCGGTTGGCGATCATGCTGTGCAGGCGCGCCTGGCCCCAGGCCGGGGTGAAGGCGGTGGACTCGATGCCCTCAAGCGCCCGCTCGCGCAGGGTGCGGCCGTCCTTGCCCTGGAGGTCCATGCCCACGAACCACTGGGCGGTGGCGCGGTAGATCACCGGGGTCTTGTGGCGCCAGCAGTGCATGTAGCTGTGGGTGATGGTCTGGTGGGCCATCAGAGCGCCCACTTCGTCGAGCTTGGCGACGATCTGCAGGTTGGCCTTCCAGATCATCTGGCCACCGAAGAACGGCAGGTCATCGACATAGACGCCGTTGCCCTGCACCGGGCTCTCGATCTCGTCGAAGCTCATGCCATGGGCGCGACAGGTGACGAAGTCGTCGACGCCATAGGCCGGGGCCGAGTGGACGATGCCGGTGCTGCCCACCTCGGACTCCACGTAGTCGGCCAGGTACACCGGCGACAGGCGATCGTAGAAGGGGTGGCGAAAGTCGACGCCGTCCAGTCGCTCGCCGGTAGCGGTGGCGATGATATCGCCCTCGAGCCCGAAGCGCTCCAGGCACGACGCGACCAGCTCCTCGGCCAGCACCAGCAACCGTTCGCCGGTATCCACCAGGGCATAGGTAAACTCGGGATGGACGTTCAGCGCCTGGTTGGCGGGGATGGTCCAGGGGGTGGTGGTCCAGATCACGATGGCGGCGGCCTTGGGCAGCGCATCGAGGCCGAAGGCGGCCGCCAGGCGGTCGGCGTCTTCCACCGGGAAGGCGACGTCGATGGCGTCGGACTTCTTGTCCTGGTACTCCACCTCGGCCTCGGCCAGGGCCGAGCCGCAGTCCATGCACCAGTGCACCGGCTTGAAGCCCTTGTGCAGGTGGCCGTTGGCGGTGATTTTGCCCAGGGCGCGGATGATGTCCGCCTCAAAAC
>JAWWBV010000240.1:0-4676 GCA_033720795.1 Halomonas sp.
CAGCCACGCTTCACCGAGTCCCCTGGAGCCGGGCCGCCGCTACCGGGTGCGACTGCAGCTCAACGATGTGGCCCAGGTCTTCCCTCGGGGCCACCGGCTGCGGCTCTCGCTCTCCTCCTCCTACTGGCCGCTGGCCTGGGCACCACCCGAACCGGTGCGCCTGACGCTCTTCGATCGGGGCTCTGCGCTGCATCTGCCGGTGCGCCCGCCTCGCGAGGAGGATAGTCGCCTGGCTCCCTTCGCCGAACCCGAGGCGGCGCCGAGCATCGAGACCACGCGCCTCGAGCCCGGTCATCACAACTGGTACGTGCATCGCGACCTGGCCGAGGACCTGTCGATCCTCGAGGTGATCAACGACAACGGCCGCATCCGGCTGGAGGACTCCGGGATCGAGGTGGCGACCCGGGCGGTGGAGACCTACGCCTGTCGCGACGATGATTTCGCGTCCCTGGAGGGCACGACCCACTGGGAGCGCTCGCTGGCCCGGGGCGACTGGCTGGTGCGCACCGTGACGCGTACGCGCCTCACCTCGGATGCCGAGGACTTCCGGCTGCACGCCACCCTGGATGCCTACGAGGGCGAGACGCGGGTCTTCTGCCGCAGCTGGGACCTGCGCCTGCCGCGCCGGCTGGTGTGAGCGCTCAGCGCGCCAGGAACCAGCCCTTCATGGCGTCGGTGATGCGGCGCATCTCGGCTTCGCTGGTGACGTAGGCGGGCATGGTGTAGAGCCAACGGCCGAAGGGGCGCAGCCAGACGCCCTGGGCGCGGGCGAAGTCGGCCACGCCCTTCAGGGCGTCGGCGTCGTGGACCTCGATCACCGCGGTGGCCCCGAGCGCGCGCACGTCGGCGACCTCCGGGTGGGCGCGCAGCGCGGCATCCTCGACCAGCGCCTCGCGCAGCACGCCATTGAGCGCCCGGATGCGGCCCAGGTAGTCCTCCTCCTCGAACACCGCCAGGCTCTCCAGCGCGACGCGGCAGGCCAGCGGGTTGCCCATGAAGGTGGGGCCGTGCATGAAGGCGTGCAGCTCGCTGTCGCCGACGAAGGCGTCGTGGACCCGGTCGGTGGCCAGCGTCGCGGCGTGGCCCAGGTAGCCGCCGGTCAGCCCCTTGGAGAGCACCATGATGTCCGGCGTCACGTCGGCGTGGTCGGCGGCGAACATCTTGCCGGTGCGCCCGAAGCCGGTGGCCACCTCGTCGAAGATCAGCAGCACGTCGAACTCCTCGCAGAGCTCGCGGGCGCCGCGCAGGTAGTGGGGCGAGGTCATGTTGAGTCCGCCGGCGGCCTGCAGCAGCGGCTCCATCAGCAGCGCGCCGATCTCCTCGTGATGGGCCTCGAGCACGCCGCGCAGGGCGTCGAGGTCGGGCTGCACCGCCTCCCGGCTGGCCTCGAAGGGGGCGGTGGGGGCGGGGGCGAAGTGGTGCCGGGGCAGGAAACCCGAGAACAGCGAGTGCATGCCCTCTTCCGGATCGCACACCGCCATGCAGCCGGCGGTGTCGCCGTGGTAGGCCTTCATCAGCGTCAGCATGCGGTGCTTGGCGGGCCTGCCGCGCAGGTAGTGGTACTGCACGGCCATCTTCATGGCCACTTCCATGCCCACCGAGCCGCTGTCGGAGAAGAAGACGTGGTTGAGGCCCTTCGGCGTCACACGCACCAGCTCCCGCGCCAGGCGGTCGGCGGGCTCGTGGGTCAGGCCACCGAGCATCACGTGGCAGAGCTCGTCGGCCTGGCGCTGGATGGCCTCGACCAGCCGCGGGTGGCGATAGCCGTGGATCATGCACCACCAGGAGCAGGTGGCGTCGAGCAGCGTCTCGCCGCCCTCCAGGGTGAAGGTCGCGCCCTCGCCGCCGACCACCTTGGGGGCCGGGCGCTGGGTCTTGAGGTGGGCATAGGGGTGCCAGACGGGGGACGTCATGAGAGCCTCCGGGGAATCGGCAGAGAGTGTAGGGGGCGGAAAAGGCGACGGGCGATGGCCCGGGGCGTCGCGGACGGACGCGGGAACGATGGGCGCAGCGACACGCCGTGCTTTCCTGGAGAAAGCCGGTGCGACAAGGAAGGCGACGCTGAGCTGAGATGGTGCGGATGGGGAGACTTGAACTCCCACGCCCGAAGGCACCAGAACCTAAATCTGGCGTGTCTACCAATTCCACCACATCCGCACGGATAGGCAGGCGTGCACATTCTACGGACGCCTTCGCCCAAGTCAATCGACATCGGGCAGCGCCAGGTGATCGGCGGCCGCCTCGGCCAGGGCCTCGTGGCCCTCGCCCGCGAGCCGCGGCACCACGCCGAGGCAGGGGGCGTCGAGGGTGGTGGCGAGGGTCGCCAGGTTGTCGCGATAGAGGGCGTCGTCCGCCGAGAAGCCGGGGTCGAGCAGGTTGCCCACCCAGCCGGCGAGGCGCAGGCCGTCGGCGCGGATCGCCTCGCAGGTGAGCCGGGCGTGGCTGATGGCGCCGAGACGCAGGCCCACGACGAGAATGACCGGTAGTCCAAGGCCCACGGCCAGCGTCGACAGGTCCTCGCGGTCGTTGAGCGGCACCCGCCAGCCCCCCGCGCCCTCGATGAGCGCCAGGTCGCGCGCGAGGGCGAGCGGGGCCCGGACATGGTCGGCCAGCGCGGCGAGGGACAGCGTGGCCCCGGCCCGACGGGCGGCCAGGTGCGGGGCGATGGCGGGCGCGAAGGCGAAGGGGTTGATCGTCGCGTAGGGCAGGGCCGGCCGGGTCTGCGCCTCGAGGGCCAGGGCATCCACGTTGCGCAGCCCCTCGTCGGTCTCCTCGCAGCCGGAGGCCACGGGCTTGAGGCCCAGGGTGGTGAGGCCGCGGCGCCGGGCCAGGGCGAGCAGGCCGCTGGTGACGAGGGTCTTGCCGGCGTCGGTGTCGGTGCCGGTCACGAAATAGGCGGGCATGTCAGGTCGAGAGCTCCAGGGTCAGCAGGCGATAGGTGACGGGCAGCCCGTGGTCGTCGCGCAGCGCCTCGAAGCGCCGCGCCGCCCGGGCCAGGTCGGCTCGCGTCAGCCGGGCGCCGGGCCGCGCGACCTGGGCGCCGACGCCCTTGATCGAGGCCATGACCGCGGCGAGGTCGGGATAGTGGAAGCGCGCGGCGTGCTCACGGCAGTCGACTCGGCGAAAGCCCGCCGCCCAGGCCGCACGGCGATGCTCGCCGGCATCGCGGAAGGCGAGCAGGGCGGCCGGGCGCTCGGCCTGCGACCAGGCGTGGCTCACCTCGGCCAGCGTGCCGGGGGCGAGGGTGTTGATCAGGGCGCGACCGCCGGGGCGCAGCACGCGCTTCACCTCGGCGAGCACGGCGTCGAGGTCCGGGCACCACTGGATCGCCAGGTTGGAGACCACGAGCTCCTGGCTCGCCTCGGCCAGCGGCAGGGCGGCGGCGTCGCCGCACAGCCAGCGTACGCCCTCGCCGTGGCGGCGGAGGGCCTCGTCGAGCATGCCCGGGGCGAGGTCGAGGCCGGTGACGTGGCAGGTCGAGCCGAAGCGCTCCTTGAGGCCGGCGGCCGTCTCGCCTGGGCCGCAGCCCAGATCCAGCACCGCCTCGGCCCGCGCCGGCAGGCGCTCGAGCAGGGTCGCGGCCATGGCGCGCTGGGCGCTGGCCCGCTCGGCATAGTGCGGGGCGGCGCGGGAGAAGGCGCGGGCGACGCGGCCCCGCCAGCCGGCCTGCTCCGTCGAGGCCTGCGGCGTCGAGGACGGTGCGGCGCGGCGAGGCGCGTCCGTGGCTGGCGCGGGAAGGGCCATCATGGCGCGGGCTCCAGGGCGACGGCGGCCAGGCACTCCGCCAGCGCCCGGGGCTGGCTCAGCATCGGGGCGTGACCCGCCTCGGCGAGGCGAATGTCCGTCGCCTCGCGGGCCGACGGGGCCAGCAGCGGATCCTGCTCGCCGGCGACGCGCCACACCGGGCAGGGTGCGTCGGCGAGACGGGCGGCGTTGTCGAGCTCGGCCAGCTGCCCGAGCCCCGCCGCCAGGGTCGCCGGCGGGGCGGCGGGCTCGGGCCCCAGCAGCTCGAGCAGACGGCGATGGGCGGTACGGGGCGAGGGCTCGCCGCGCAGCTGCCAGCGCAGGAAGTGGGCGCGCGTCGCCTGCGGGTCGCGGCGAAAGGCGCCGCGAAAGGTCGCCAGCGCCTCCGGCGTGATGCCCTCGGGGTCGCAGAAGCGCGCCCCCATGCCGAGCAGCACCAGGCCGCGGGGGGCGGGCAGGTGGTCGAGCAGGGCCGCGGCGAGCAGGCCCCCCAGGGACCAGCCGACCCAGACGGCCTCGGCCGGAAGGTCCTCGGCCATCGCCTCGGCCAGGGCGGCGAGATCCTCGGGGGCCTCCAGGGCGGGGCGACCCCCGTAGCCGGGCCAGTCGGGCGCGGAGACCTCGACCTTCTCCTCTCGACGACCAGGCCAGTGTTCGGCGAGCGGCTGCCAGAGGCGCGCATCGCAGCCCCAGCCGGAGAGCAGGACGAGCCGGCTCATGCGGGCACCTCCTCGGCGTGAAGGGCGGCCAGGGCCTCGAGCAGCGCCTCCAGATCCTCGTCGCGGTGGGCCGCGCTCAGGGTAATGCGCAGCCGCGCCTCGCCGCGAGGCACCGTGGGCTCGCGGATGGCGCCGACCATGATCCCGCGCTCGCGCAGCCGGGCGGCCCAGCGCATCACCCGCTCGCTGTCGCCGAGCACCAGGGGCTGGATG
>JAWWBV010000241.1:0-4676 GCA_033720795.1 Halomonas sp.
AAGGGGTCGGCCGGGGTGCAGTAGAGCTCCAGCGGGGTGCCGGCCTGGACCACCCGCCCCTCGCGCATCAGCACGATGCGATCGGCCATGAACATGGCCTCCTCGGGGTCGTGGGTGACCAGCAGCACGCCCGTCCCCACCTTCTTCAGCACGTGCAGGGTATCGTCGCGGATGCGGTCGCGCAGGCGGGCATCGAGGCTCGAGAAGGGCTCGTCGAGCAGCATCAGCTGCGGCGCGGGCGCCAGGGCGCGGGCCAGGGCGATGCGCTGCTGCTGGCCGCCCGACAGCATGTGCGGAAAGACCCGCGCATAGCGCTCCATGCCGAGCAGCTCGAGCAGCTCGTAGGCCCGGCGCCGGCGCTGCTGGGCGGGCAGCGACTCGAGGCCGAAGGCCACGTTGTCGAGCACCGAGAGGTGCGGGAAGAGCGCGGAATCCTGGAAGGCCAGGCCGACGTTGCGCTTCTCCGGCGGCACGTGGCTACGCCCCTCGCCCATCGACTCGCCGCCCAGCGCCACGCGCCCCTGCTGCACCCGTTCGAGCCCCGCGGCGATGCGCAGCAGGGTGGACTTGCCGCAGCCCGAGGGGCCCAGCAGGCAGACGATCTCGCCCGGCTTGACGTCGAGGGAGACGTCCTCGACGGCCAGGTGCTGCTGGTAGGCGTGGCGGATCTGGTGCATGGCGAGCACCGGGGCGGTGCCGGCCGGCGCGTCTGGCGTGTGGGTCGATTGGCTGGTCATGGGGTCTCGACTGCCGGTTGAGAGTGTCTGGCCAACATGGTAACGCGAAAGCCTCCCGAATGCGTTGTACTATCGCTCGCATCCCGGCGCCAGCCTCCCGGGGGCGACTCGCCACCTGATCTGGATCAGCTCTCCCGCCCCCCGGGCTTGACGGCGGGTGGCGGAGGGGCTTCAATGGCGAAAGTTTAATGTTAAGCATTATCATTTCAGACCCCGCCATCCACGAGGATCCCCCATGTCGCTGTATCGTCGTACCGCCCTGCCCCTCGCCGCCCTGGTGGCCGGCTCCGCCCTGGCTTCCCAGGCCTTCGCCGCCGAGGAGCTCAATATCTACTCGGCTCGTCACTACGACTCCGACGCGGCGCTCTATGCGGCCTTCACCGAGGAGACCGGCATCGAGGTCAACGTGCTGGAGGGCGACTCCGACCAGCTGATCCAGCGCCTCAAGCTGGAGGGCGAGGCGGGCCCCGCCGACGTGCTGATCACCGTCGACGCCGGCCGCCTGTGGCGCGGCGAGCAGGAGGACGTCTTCCAAAGCGTCGAGTCCGAGGTGCTCAACGAGCGCCTGCCGGCCCACATGCGCCACCCCGAGGGCAAGTGGTTCGGCTTCAGCCAGCGCGTGCGGGCGCTGTTCATCGACCCCACCGCGGTGGATGCCGATGAGGTCAGCCGCTACGAGGACCTGGCCGATCCGGCCCTCGAGGGCGAGGTCTGCATCCGCTCCTCGAACAACATCTACAACCAGTCGCTGCTGGCCTCGATGATCGCCCATCACGGCGAGGAAGAGGCCGAGGCGTGGGCCGAGGGCGTGGTCGCCAACTTCGCCCGCGACCCCGAGGGCGGCGACACCGACCAGATCCGCGGCGTGGCCAGCGGCGAGTGCAGCGTCGCCGTGGCCAACCACTACTACTACGTGCGCCTGCTCAACGCCGACAACGAGGCCGACCGTGAGGTCGCCGAGAAGGTCGAGATCGTCTTCCCCAACCAGGAGGATCGCGGCGCGCACATCAACGTGGGCGGTGCCGGCGTGGTGAAGGGCGCGCCCAACGAGGAGAACGCCGTGCGCTTCCTCGAGTTCCTCGCCTCCGACGAGGCCCAGGCCCTGTTCGCCACCGGCAACTACGAGTTCCCGGCGGTCGAGAGCGCCGAGCTAGACGGCGTCCTCGCCTCCTGGGGCGACTTCAAGAAGGACGACCTGAACGTCAGCGTGCTGGGCGAGAACAACCCGGAAGCGGTACGTATCTTCGACCGGGCCGGCTGGCGCTAAGCCTCGCCCCTCACCTACGGGGTGAAGACGGCAAGACAAGAGGGCCCGCGGCACTGCCGCGGGCCCTTTTATGATGCCTGACACCTTGCCGGAAACCACCGCCATGAGGCGTTGCCGGGGCTCAGTGCGCCTCGTCCCAGTTGATGCCGCTCTCGGCCTCGACGATCAGCGCCACATCGAGCTCGGCGGCCGCCTGCATGCGCGCCTTCACCTCCTCGATGAAGGCCTCGACCTGCGCCTCGGCCACCTCGAAGACCAGCTCGTCGTGGACCTGCATCACCATCACGGCGTCGAAGGCCTCGCCGGTGAGCCAGGCATCCACGTCGATCATGGCGCGCTTGATGATGTCCGCCGCGGTGCCCTGCATGGGCGCGTTGATGGCGGTGCGCTCGGCGCCCTGCCGGCGCGCACGGTTCTGGGAGTGGATCTCCGGCAGGTAGAGGCGCCGGCCGAACACCGTCTCGACGAAGCCGTCCTCGGCGGCCTGGGCGCGGATGCGCTCCATGTAGCGGGCGACGCCCGGGTAGCGGTCGAAGTAGCGGTCGATGTAGGTCCTGGCCTGGCTCTGCTCGATGTTGAGCTGGCGGCCGAGCCCCCAGGCGCTCATGCCGTAGATCAGCCCGAAGTTGATCGCCTTGGCGCTGCGGCGCTGGTCCGGCGTGACCTTGTCGAGCGCCACGCCGAACACCTCGGCGGCGGTGGCGGCGTGGATGTCGCGGCCCTCGGCGAAGGCCTCGAGCAGCCCCTTGTCACCGGAGAGGTGCGCCATGATGCGCAGCTCGATCTGGGAGTAGTCGGCGGCGACGATGCGATAGCCCGGCCGGGCCACGAAGGCCTGGCGGATGCGCCGCCCCTCCTCGGTGCGGATGGGGATGTTCTGCAGGTTGGGGTCCGACGAGGAGAGCCGGCCGGTGGCCGTGACCGCCTGGTGGTAGCTGGTGTGCAGGCGCCCGGTGGCCTTGTTGACCAGCCGCGGCAGCTTGTCGGTGTAGGTGGACTTCAGCTTGGCGAGCCCGCGGTGCTCGATGATCACCTTGGGCAGCGGGTAGTCCAGCGCCAGCTCCTCGAGCACCGCCTCGGCGGTGGAGGGCGCCCCCTTGGGCGTCTTCTTGATCACCGGGATCTTCTGCTCCTCGAAGAGGATCTGGCCGAGCTGCTTGGGCGAGCCGAGGTTGAACTCGCGACCGGCGAGCTCGTGGGCGCGGCGCTCCAGCTCGCCGATGCGGGTCTCGAGCTCCTTGCTCTGGGCGTGCAGCCGCTCGGGGTCGAGCGCCACGCCGGTGCGCTCCATGCGCGAGAGCACCGGGATCAGCGGCCGCTCGAGGGTGTCGAGGACCTCGGCCAGGCGCCCCTCCGCCTCGAGGCGCGGCCGCAGCAGCCGGTGCAGGCGCAGGGTGATGTCGACGTCCTCGCAGGCGTAGGGCGCGGCCTGCTCCAGGGCGATCTGGTTGAAGGTGAGCTGCTTGGCCCCCTTGCCGGCGATCTCCTCGAAGGAGATCGTCTTCTCGCCCAGGTACTTGAGCGCCAGCGAGTCCATGTCGTGGCGGGTCGCCGTGGAGTCGAGCACGTAGGAGGCCAGCATGGTGTCCTCCAGCGGCCCGGCCACCGTGATGCCGACATTGGCCAGCACCGAGATGTCGTACTTGAGGTTCTGGCCGATCTTGGTGCGCCGCTCGTCTTCCCAGAGCGGGCGCAGGGCCTCGAGCACGGCGTCGCGGTCGAGCTGCGCCGGGGCGTCGAGGTAGTCGTGGGCGAGCGGGATGTAGGCCGCCTCGCCCGGCTCGAGGGCGAGCCCCACGCCGACCACCTGGGCCTCCATGTAGTTGAGGCTGGTGGTCTCCAGGTCGAAGCAGAAGGCGTCGCTGGCCTCTAAGCGCTCGAGCCAGGCGTCGAGCTCGGCCTGCTCGAGGATGACGTGATCCTCGCGCCGGGTGCCCTCGCCCGCCGCGCCCTCGCCGCCCTCACCGCCCTCACCGCCCTCGGCAGCGGCCGGCGCCGGCGTGCCGCCGGCGACATCATCGACGCCCTCGTGCCGGCCCTCCAGCAGCTCCGAGAGCCAGCCCTGGAACTCCAGCCGGCGATAGAGCTCGACCAGCGCCTCGCGGTCGGGGTGGGCGATGTCCAGGTCGTCGAGGCCCACCGGCAGCTCGCAGTCGGTCTTGATGGTGGCGAGCTCGAAGGAGAGGAAGGCCTGGTCGCGGTGCTCCTCGAGCTTCTTGGGCAGCGTCTTGGCGCCGCGAAAGCCCAGCGTCTTGACCCTCTCCAGGTCGCCGTAGACGGTCTCGAGGCCGCCCTCCATGCCCTGCAAGAGGCCCAGCGCCGTCTTCTCGCCGACGCCCGGCACACCGGGGATGTTGTCGACCTTGTCGCCCATCAGCGCCAGGAAGTCGATGATCCGCTCCGGGGGCAGGCCGAACTTCTCCTTGACGCCGTCGACGTCCAGGGTCTCGTCCTTCATGGTGTTGACCAGGGTGATGTGCTCGTTGACCAGCTGGGCCATGTCCTTGTCGCCGGTGGAGATCACCGCGTCCCGGCCGGCCTCGGTGGCGTGCCTGGCCAGGGTGCCGATGACGTCGTCGGCCTCCACCCCCTCGATGCACAGCAGCGGCAGCCCCAGCGCGCGCACGCAGTCGTGCAACGGCTTCACCTGGGAGCGCAGGTCGTCGGGCATC
>JAWWBV010000242.1:0-4673 GCA_033720795.1 Halomonas sp.
CTGCTCTTCGCCCGGGACCTGCCGGAGGGCGTGCACGTCACCGCCATGGGCTCGGACAGCCCGGAGAAGCGCGAGCTCGACGCCTCGGTGCTGACCCGTGCCGATGCCTTCGTCTGCGACACTCGCGCCCAGAGCGAGGGCAACGGTGAGCTCAAGGCCTTCGCGGGCGGTGAGGTGCCCTTCAAGGTCCATGAGCTGGGTCGGGTGATCGCCGAGGGCCAGCGCCTGCGCCTCTCCGAGGCGACGATGACGGTGTGCGACCTCACCGGCACCGGCGTGCAGGACACCGCCATCGCGGGCTTCGCCCTGTCGCGGCTCGCGGCCGTCTGAGACCCGGCGCGCCGACTTGTCGCGACGGCCCGCCTGGCGCACGCTGGGAGCCTTCACCGATGGAAGGAGCTAGGAGATGGCCACGATACTCGCCTTCGACGTCTACGGGACCCTGATCGATACCCACGGCGTGGTCGACGAACTCGCCCTGCGCCTCGCCGGGCAGGAGCGCTCGGACCTGGCGCCCGAGTTCTCGCGGCGCTGGCGCGACAAGCAGCTGGAGTACAGCTTCCGCCGCGGCCTGATGGGGGCCTACGTCGACTTCGCCCGCTGCACCCGCGAGGCGCTGGAGTTCACCGACCGGGCCCTGCAGACGCGTTTCTCGGAGACCGACAAGGAGCACCTGATGGGCGTCTATGCACGCTTGCCGGCCTTCCCGGAGGCCTCGGCGGCGCTGGAGCGCCTCGCCGAGGCGGGGGTGAGCTGCGTGGCCTTCTCCAACGGCGGCCGCGAGGCGGTCGAGGGCTTGCTGACCCAGGCCGGGATCCGCGAGCGCTTCGACGACGTGGTCAGCGCCGACGAGGTCAAGCGCTTCAAGCCCGACCCGGCGGTCTATGCTCACCTGCGCTACCGGCTGGAGAGCGAGCCCGGCGATACCTGGCTGATCTCCAGCAACGCCTTCGACGTGATCGGCGCCCGCCACGCCGGCCTGCATGCCGCCTGGGTGCGGCGTAGCCCGGATGCGCCCTTCGATCCCTGGGGCATCGATCCGGACCTCACGGTGGCCGACCTCGACGCCCTCGCCGAACGGCTGAGCTAGCGGCGACGAGACGACGCCCCGCGTTCGGTGGCCGGCCGCGGGGCGTCGTGGACGAGCTTCGGGGGGAGAGACTAGTCGGCCAGTTCGCCGACGCTGACGGTGCCCCGGTCGGCCAGCTGGACGGGACGCTCGTCATCTCGGGTCCAGGCGGCCATGGAGCCATCGTACATGGTGACGTTCTTCAGCCCGCCGATCTCGCTGAGCTGGAACCAGCCGCTGGCGGCCCAGTGGCCGGTGTTGCAGAAGGCCACGGTGGGGGCCTCGTGGTCGAGACCGAGCGCGTCGATGCGGGCCTTCAGCGATTCTGGCTGCAGGTAATAGGCCCCATCCCGCGCCTCGAAGCTGCCATCATGAGGCAGGTTCACCGAGCCGGGAATGGTACCCGGCGCGCGAGCGGCGGGTGACTGGGTCTCGCCTCGGTAGAAGGCCGGCGGACGGGCATCCACCAGCGTCGTCCCGTCGGCCTCACGGGCCGCTTCCACCTCTTCGGTGGTAGCCAGCAGCTGCTCCTGCAGCGTGGCCGAGAAATCGACCGTCTCGGGGGGGCTCACCGTGCCGCCGGTGACCTCGAAGCCCTGCTGCTCCCAGCCGGCGAAGCCGCCGTTGAGGATCGTCACCTCGTCGTGCCCCAGGGCCTTGAAGGTCCAGTAGACGCGGGCGGCGCTGCCGAAGTCGGTGGGCCCGGTGCCGGCGGAGACCACCACCACGGTGTCATCGTTGTCGATACCCAGGCCGCCGATGAGTGCCTCGAGGTCATCCACCTCGGGCATCAGGCCGGCGACCCCACCGCGCTCCTCACGCCAGCCGGCATCGGTGTAGCTGCTGTAGCGGCTGCCGGGGATGCGGGCGGCCTCGAAGCTCTCCCGGTCGCCGCCGTCATCGATGGCGGAGCGAACGTCGAGGACCACCAGGTCCTCGCTGCCCAACTGACGGTCGAGCCATTCGGCCTCGACCAGCGGCGCGGGGTGCAGAGCGTGGGCCGGTCCGGCCAGGGCCAGGGTGCCGGCGGCCAGTAACAGGGTAGCTCTCATGCGGCGTTCTCCTTTATCAGGGATGACATGATGCTAGGCGTGCCCTGCCTGGCAGGGCAATCTGGCGGGAAGACTCCTTCCTGACAAAGTTATTCCATTGGAGAATAAAAAATGGCGCCGTTATCTTCGGCGACGATGCGAGGGGCCTACGCTCAGCCCTTCCAGGCGTAGTCGGCGAAGGCCTCGTCGACGGGCGGATGGTTGACGTGGTTGGCATAGTTGGAGAGCGTCTTGACGGCAAGGGCCAGGACGATCTGCAGCACCTGCCGCTCCTCGAAGCCCGCCGCCAGGAAGGCCGCGACGTCGGCCTCGGTGGGCATGCCCCGCGTCTCGAACATCACCTTGGTGAAGGCGGCCAGGGCCGCGAGGCGCTCGTCGGGAATCGGGCGATCGTGGCGGATCGCGTCGAGCACCTCGGCCGGCACCTGGGACATCCTGTCGGCCAGCATGCTGTGGGCGGACATGCAGTAGCCGCAGCCGTTGAGCCGGCTGATGGTCAGGAACACCACCTCCTGCTCGGGGGGCGCGAAGCCGGAGTCCTCGCGGAAGAGCGCATAGCCGTGCAGGTAGGTGTCCAGGACACCAGGCGCCTTGGCCATGCCCGCGTACATGTTGGGCACGAAGCCCAGTTGGGCGTTGGCCTGCTCGAGCAGCGGCTTCGCCTTGGCATCGGCGGTCTCGAGGGTCTGGGGCGGGAGTTGCATCTGGTAGTCGGCTGACATGGGGGATACCTCCGTCGTCGTCTTGGGTGCCGAGTGTCGCGCTATTTCTGTATCGATCGTTCCATTAACGGCAAATGAAAGCGGGCGTTCAGCGTCGCAGGCCGTCGAGCAGCAGCTCCGTCGCCTGCCTGGCCTGCTCGTCATCCGCTCCGCTCTTCAGCAGGGTCCTGAGCCCGGCCATGCCCATCGTCAGGTAGCCGGCCAGGCCCCCGGCGTCTCGCTCGGGGTCGATGTCGCCCTCGGCCTGCGCCCGTTCCACGGCGCGGTGAAACAGCGCCGTGATGGCGGCCATGCTTTGTCGGGCCTGCTGCGACGGCGCATCGCCGCGTTGCCCGAGCTCGCTGGCCGAGTTGAAGATCAGGCAGCCCAGGGCGGCGCGGTCGCTGCCCGCCTCGTTCGCCGTCTCGCGAAACAGCGCTTCGAGGAACGCCATGGCCGACGGTGCCGCCGCGAGGCGACGCTCGAGCCGGCCGATCAGCGATTCGCGATAGCGTCTCAGGGCCTCGAGGAACAGCCGTTCCTTGTTGCCGAAGGCCTGATAGAGGCTGCTGCGCGAGAGACCCATGGCCTCCAGCAGGTCGCGGGTCGAGGCGCTGTCATAGCCTCGGGCCCAGAAGACCCGCATGGCGGCGCTCGCGGCCTCGTCGGGGCTGAATGCGATGGGGCGTCCTCGTGTCATGGCGGTGAATTTAGTATCGATCGTTCCATAAATCAAGGCGCGACAGATCATCCCGCGGTTGCTATCGCTGTAAGGAGCGCGTGGCCGCGACGACAGAGCGGCCAGAGTTCACCGCCACGGCATCACCATCGCGATGGCCGCACAGGAGACCCGAGCATGACGGAGCCACATTCGCCGAGACGTTTCTGGCTGGGCGGCAAGC
The DNA here is from genome assembly GCA_033720795.1 of Halomonas sp. Classification (GTDB taxonomy): domain Bacteria; phylum Pseudomonadota; class Gammaproteobacteria; order Pseudomonadales; family Halomonadaceae; genus Halomonas. The sequence continues at coordinate 3,725 of JAWWBV010000242.1, forward strand.
GGGCCGCGGAGCAGGACCGCTTCTTCCGCGAGGCCCTGGAGCCCCTGGGCTGGCAGGTCGGGGACGAGCACGACTGGGACGCCGGCTGGATCACCGGCATGCCGGAGGCCGCACAGTTCCGGCGGGTCTCGCCGACGCGTACCCTGAATCACTTCCCGGGCAATGCGGCGCTCACCGTCAAGAGTCGCCTGCACGAGAGCCTCGCCGCCCTGCGCGAGCGCATCCACGAGAGCCACGGGCCCGACCATGAGCTCGCCCGGCGGCTGGCGTTCTTCCCCCGCGCCTACGTGATGCCCGGTGACTACCACGCGCTGCAGCAGGCCGCCCAGGATCGCCCCGAGCAGCGCTGGATCCTCAAGCCCACCAACGCCTCCAAGGGCAAGGGCGTGCGGGTGCTCACGGATGTCGCCGAGGCGCCGCTCGCCCGGGACTGGCTGGTGCAGGAGTATCTGGCCCACCCGCATACCATCCGCGGCCACAAGTACGTGCTGCGCCTCTACGTGCTGATCAGCTCGCTTGCGCCGCTGCGGGTCTACCTCTACCGCCAGGGCTTCGCCAAGCTGGCCTCGGAGCCCTGGGACCCCGACGATGCCGACAACCCCTTCAGCCAGCTGACCAACCCGGACATCAACGCCCTGAACACCGAGGCCGAGGTGCCGGTGGAGTTCATCGACCTCGACCGCTACCGCCAGTGGCTCAAGGACCAGGGGCACGACGACGCGACGCTCTTCGCCCGCATCGAGGACCTGGTGGCGCTGACCGTGATCTCCGCCGTGGATGCCATGCGCCATCGCACGGCCGAGGCCGGCGCCGACCCACGCGGCTGCTACGAGCTGCTGGGACTCGACTGCCTGGTGGATGCCACCCTCAAGCCATGGATCCTCGAGTGCAACCTGAGCCCGTCGCTGGGCATCTGCGCCGCCCCGGAGACGGGGGGGCGCGTCGAGGA
>JAWWBV010000243.1:0-4659 GCA_033720795.1 Halomonas sp.
GACGGCGTCGCCTTCCGGCGGGTGATCCTGCCACACCTGTGGCCGGCGCTGGTCACCGGCACCGGGCTCGCCTTCGTGCGCTCGCTGGGGGAGTTCGGCGCGGTGATCTTCATCGCCGGCAACATGCCCTACGAGACCGAGATCACCTCGCTGATGATCTTCGTCAAGCTGCAGGAGTACGACTACGTGGGCGCCTCGGCCATCGCCTCGGTGGTGCTCGCCACCTCGCTCGCGCTGCTGCTGGCCATCAACCTGTGGCAGGGGCGCTTCATCCGCCGCCTGCACGGAGGCTCCTGACATGCAACGCATCGGTGATGCGCCGGCCCTGCGCCGCCTGCTGATCGGCGCCGCGGTGGCGCTGTCGGCGCTGTTTCTGCTGCTGCCGCTGGTGGCGATCTTCGCCCAGGCCTTCGCCCAGGGCCTCGGCACCTTCTGGGCCAACGTGAGCGACACCTACACCCTGGCCGCCATCGGCCTGACGCTGTTCGTCACCGCCCTGACCATCCCCATCAATCTGGTGTTCGGGGTGATGCTGGCCTGGCTGGTGACGCGCTTCGCCTTTCCCGGCCGGCGCCTGCTGCAGACCCTGATCGACATCCCCTTCGCCATCTCGCCGGTGGTGGCGGGCCTGGTCTACCTGCTGCTCTACGGCCGCAACGGCTGGCTCGGCGGCTGGCTCGACGCCCACGACCTCCAGCTGATGTTCGCCTGGCCGGGCATCCTGATGGTCACCGTCTTCGTCACCTGCCCCTTCGTCGCCCGGGAGCTGATCCCGCTGATGCAGGCCCAGGGCTCCCGCGAGGAGGAGGCGGCGGTGACGCTCGGCGCCTCGGGCTTCACGCTGTTTCGTCGGGTCACCCTGCCCAACATCCGCTGGGCGCTGCTCTACGGGGTGATCCTGACCAATGCCCGGGCGGTGGGCGAGTTCGGCGCGGTCTCGGTGGTCTCCGGGGCGATCCGCGGCGAGACCAACACCCTGCCACTGCACGTCGAGCTGCTGTATCAGGACTACAACACCGTGGGCGCCTTCGCCAGCGCCGCCCTGCTGGCCCTGATCGCCCTGTTCACCCTGGCCGCCAAGGCCGGCCTGGAGTGGCGCGCCGCGCGCCGGGAGGCCCTCGCATGAGCATTCGTCTCGAGAACATCGCCAAGCACTACGGGCCCCGCGCCCGTGCCCTGGAGCCGATCGACCTGGAGATCGGCGACGGCGAACTGATCGGACTGCTCGGCCCCTCGGGGTCGGGCAAGACCACCCTGCTGCGCATCTTGGCCGGCCTCGAGTCCCCCGACCGCGACCCCGCCGCGCGCATCCGCTTCGGCGAGCGCGACGTCACCCGGGTGCACGTACGCGACCGGCGCATCGGCTTCGTCTTCCAGCACTATGCGCTGTTTCGCCACCTGAGCGTCTTCGACAACGTGGCCTTCGGCCTGACGGTGCTGCCGCGCCGCGAGCGCCCCTCGTCCGGCGAGATTCGCGCCCGGGTGCACCGCCTGCTGGAGATGGTCCAGCTCGAGCAGCTGGCGACCCGCTACCCCGCCCAGCTCTCCGGCGGCCAGCAGCAGCGGGTCTCGCTGGCCCGCGCCCTGGCCCTGCGCCCCGAGGTGCTGCTGCTCGACGAGCCCTTCGGGGCGCTGGACGCCAAGGTGCGCCAGGAGCTCAGGCGCTGGCTGCGCCACCTCCACGACGAGCTGGGCTTCACCAGCGTCTTCGTCACCCACGACCAGGAGGAGGCGCTGGAGCTCTCGGATCGCGTGGCGGTGATGAGCAACGGGCGCATCGAGCAGATCGATACCCCCGAGGCACTCTACCGCGCGCCGGCCAACCGCTTCGTCTTCGAGTTCCTGGGCGACGTGAACCACCTGGAGGGCGAGGTCCGGCAGGGCGTGCTCACCTGCGGCGAGGCGCGTCTGGCGGTGGACCTGCCCGACGGACCAGCGGAGCTGCTGATGCGTCCCCACGAGCTGGCGCTGGCCACCGCGCCGAGCGCCGAGGCGCACCTGCCGATGACCGTCACCGCCGTCTCGCCGGTGGGCGCCGAGGTGCGCGTGGAGCTCGCCGCCGACTGGCTCGCCGAGCCGTGGCTCGCCACGGTGCGCCACGCCGACTTCGAACACCTGGCACTGGCCCGCGGCAAGCGCCTCTTTGCGCTGCCGCGCCGCTGGCATCGCTTCGACGACCGGGCCGCGCGCCCGGCCCCGCGCCCGAGCCTCGCCATCCCGGGCTGATGGGGCGCCCCGGGGGCGATATACTCGGGGCCCGATCTTTCATCAGGAGCCTACCCATGCAGCGTCGACGCATCCTTCGGGCCTGCGCCCTGCTACTCGCCGCCGGCTGGCTGGCCGGCTGCGCCAGTCCCCACTACCTGCAGCTCGATCCCCGTCGCACGGCCGCCGTGCCCCAGACGGGCAGCGGCCAGGCCGTGACCGTGACGGCCGTGGACGGCCGCGACAGCGAGGTGCTGGGCACGCGCACCGGCAGCGCCATGTCCACCGCGGTGATCACCGTCAACGCCCACGAGCTGGTGCCGGAGCTTCAGGCCGAGGCCGAGCGCGCGGTGCGCGAGATGGGCTTCACCCCGACCACCGAGCGCGCCGAGGGACGGCCCAGCCTGACGCTGACCCTCGAGCACCTGGGCTACGAGCGTGGCGAGAGCCGACCCTTCATCGACGAGGCGCGGCTCGAGGCGGTGCTCATCGCCGAGGCGGTCAATGCCGGCACCACCTACACCGGCACCTATACCTCGCGCCGCACCCAGGGCTACGCCCTGCGCCCCGACAAGGAAGCCAACACCCGGATGGTCAACGCGCTCATCTCCGACGGCCTGGATCGCGCCTTCCGCGACCCGGAGCTCGGGCGCCTGCTGGCGCGCTGAGCCCGTCTGTCGGGCCGCCTCAGGTCAGCGGCCCGCGACGCTCCAGCGCCCAGACGCTCTCGCGAAAGCCGCTGCCCGGCTCCGGCTCGCCGTCCTCCAGGTGGGTGACCCGAAAATTGGGGTCGAAGAGCGCCCGCACCTCCTCGGCATCGACGCTGTAGGGCGGCCCGCCGGGATCCCGGGTCAGGCTGATCAGCAGGCCCCGGCTCCCCGGCGGCAGCAGCTGCGCCAGGTGGAAGGCATAGCGCTGGCGGGTGGCCTCGGGCAGCGCGATCAGCGCGGCCCGATCGTAGAAGGCGCCGATCTCGGCGGCCTGATCGATATGGAAGTGGAAGAAGTCCCCGCACCACAGCTCCACGCTGCCCTGGCGGCAGATGTCGAAGCCGTCCTGATGATAGCGGGTGATCTCTCCCCGGCCCCCGGCGACGAACTGCTCGATGGCCGTGTCGGCGAGCTCGATGCCCAGCACCGGGTGGTCGCGGTTCGCCAGCCAGCGCATGTCGAGGCTCTTGCCGCACAGCGGCACCAGCACCTTGGTCCCGGCCCGCACCTTGAGGGCGGGCCAGTGACGAACGAGGGCCGGATGGGGCGCCTCGCGATGGAAGCCGATGCGCCCCTCCTGCCAGCGCTTGAGCCAGTCGTCCACCATGCTCAGAACCAGCGGTCGCGCTTGCGCCGACGACGCGGCAGGTGGGGCACGATCAGGCCGACCAGCAGGCCCGCCCCGGCCACGCCGCCGCCGTACATGAAGTAGCGCATCAGCAGGTCCTCCTCCTGGGTGTCCAGGCGCGCCTGGAACTCCCGGATGGTGGCCCGCGACTGCGCGCTCTCCGCCTCGAGGGCCTGGTTGCGCGCCTCGAGTTCGTCGATGCGCGCCTGGCGCATCTCCAGGGTGTCGGTCATGGTCGCCGTGCGCTTCTCCCAGGTCTCGTTGATGTCGGCGAGCTCCTCGGTCAACGACTCGACCCGGGCCTCCAGGGCCGGCAACCGCTGCTGGGCGCTGGGCTCGGCCTGGAGCTCGCTGCTGAGCACCCAGACGACGTCGCCCTCGGCGTCCTCGACCCGGCTGTAGTCGCCGCTGGTCTCGAGCACGGTCACCGGCTCGCCGGCGGTCAGGGTGCCGATGATGCGGTAGCCGTCGGTCGGGCCGCTGCGCACGAAGGTGGTGAGTTCGTCCGACACCCAGGCGCCGTCATCGGCGGCGTCCTGGGCGTGGAGGGCGGGCGGCAGCGTCGCGAGCGCGACGCCGAGTGTCAGAATCTTGAGTCTGTGTATCGTCATGCCATCGTCCTGGCTGTCCAAGGCTCGCGTGTCGTTGCTCTGTCGTGACGCGTGCGCCGCGCCCGGACGTCCATGCCGGGCACGACGGCGATGCGTGGTTCGCACGGACGGGTTACCCACAGCTGCTGTGGACAACCATCGGGAAAACCGCTGGAAACCCGCCGCAAGCCGGCGCGACCATCGTCTCGGTCACAATCCGGTCATTTTCTGACCAGCCCATGATCCCCGGCCGACGCCTGGTCCCGTCCTCGAAAGGCCCACAGGGTACCACAGTCGGGGCGCGCGACCGCGGGGCCACGCTGGCCCCGCTGCCGGCTGCGGCGTATAATGCAGGGTCTTGTCTCGGGTGGCCATCCTGCCATCCCCCCACGTCCATCCAACGGTGTCCCGTCGCGCCAGCTGCCGCGACCTACTCTTATGGCGAAGAAACTCTTCATCAAGACGCACGGCTGCCAGATGAACGAGTACGATTCCGCGCGCATGGCGGATCTGCTCGGCGAATCCC
>JAWWBV010000244.1:0-4650 GCA_033720795.1 Halomonas sp.
AGCCCTGGCAGTTCATGCCGGGCACCCGGCGCTCGAGGGTGTGTGGGGCGTTCATCGCGTCTCCTCGCCGGCGTCCACGCCGGCATTGAGCGGTTCGGGGAAGCTCTCGATCAGCCGGCACAGGCTGTGGCCGTCCGGCGTGCCGTCGGGCATCTCCTCCCAGGCCGCGAGGGCCTGCTCCATGCGCGCGGCCAGCGCCTCCAGCTCGGCGATGCGCGCGCGGATCTGGGGCAGTCGGCTCGCCAGCAGGTCGCGCACCATCGGGCAGGGCGAGTCGCCGTGGTCGGCATGCTCGAGGATGTCGCGGATCTCGGCGACGCCGAACCCCAAGGTGCGGGCGCGCTGCACGAAGCGCAGGCGCTCCAGATCCCGCTGGCCGAACAGCTGGTAGCCGTTGTCGGGATGACGCTCGGGGATCAGCAGCCCCTCGCGGGTGTAGTGGCGCACGGTCTCGGCGGTGACGCCGGCCTGGCGCGCGATCTCGCTGACCTTCATCGCGGGGTCTCCGGTGGATGCCATGGCGGAGAGTGTAAAACCTTTGGGTAACCCAAAGGTCAAGATTCGATGGCTCCCGCCGGGACATGGTGTGCGGTATGAGGCTAAGTCAATGAAAGATAACGACATGAAACGATCGTTCTACCAAAGTATTAGCAAATTTTGCTTTAAAACGCTCGTTTGGACTTGATCCCCGGCCGGGGATGCGCGAACACTGACGGCACGTGACCGCCCCGCGGCAGAACGACAACAACGACCCATCGAAAAAGGGATGCCTCGCCATATGCCTCATCATCTCAATCGGCTGACCATTGCCATCGCCCTCGCCTCCACGGCGCTGATCGCCGGCCAGGCGGCCGCCTCCGGCTTCCAGGTGCGCGAGCAGAGCGCCAAGACCCTCGCCAACGCTTTCTCCAACGCCGCCGCCGGCGCCGAGGACGTCAGCTTCATGGCCCACAACCCGGCCGCCATCGGCAACATCGACGGCAGCCAGGTCGCCGGTGGGGTGGCCTATATCGACGCGGACTTCGAGCTCCAGGACGCCACGGCCTCCAATGGACCGTTCGTCTATGGCGTCAACGAGTCCGGGCAGGGCGGCGAGACCGCCGTGGTGCCGAGCTTCGCCGCCAAGATGCAGCTCAACGAGCAGTTCGATCTGGGCCTGGCCATCTACGCCCCCTACGGCCTCTCCACCAAGTACGACGAGGACTGGATCGGCCGCTACCACGCCGTGGAGACCGAGCTCACCACCATCGACTTCCAGCCGACGCTCAACTATCGGGCCTCGGACCGGCTCAACCTGGCCGTTGGCCTGCGCGCTCAGTACGCCGATGCCACCTTGTCCACCGCCAATGATCTTGGGACAGCGGCCGCCATGGATCCCAATAACCCGCTGAATCCCATTGCGACACCGGGGGGGAACGACGTCATCGGCGAGGTGACGGGGGATGACTGGGGCTATGGTTATACGCTGGGCGCGCTCTTCCAGGTCACCGACAAGACGCGCCTCGGCGCCAGCTACCGTTCCGAGATCGACCTGACCCTCGATGGCGAACTCGACGTCCGGGGCACTGACCCGGTCTCTGACGCCGCCATCGATCTGGGCGCCGTGACGGGAACCGGTGGCAAGGCCGAATTGACCACCCCGGCCAACCTGAATCTTGGCGTCTATCACCAGCTGACCGAGCGGCTGGCGCTGATGGCCAACGCCGAGTGGACCGAGTGGAGCAGCTTCGACGAGCTGGTGGTCGAGTTCGAGGATGGGCGCGACTCTAGCCGCACCGAGGAAAACTGGGACGATACCTGGGCCTTCTCGGTCGGTGCCAACTACGCCCTGAACAACCAGTGGCTGCTGCGCGCCGGCCTGGGCGTCGACGAGAGCCCGGTGCCGAGCGCCGAGTTCCGCACCCCGCGGGTGCCGGACGCCGACCGCCAGTGGGCGACCCTCGGCGCCACCTGGATGCCCAGCCCCGAGCTCGGCATCACCGCCGGCTACATGCACGTCTTCGCCGACGACGGCGATATCGACCAGGACGGCAGCAAGGAAGAGAACGCGACCAAGGGCAGCCTGAACGGCACCTACGAGGTGGCGGCCGACGTCTTCGCCCTCTCGGTGGACTACCGCTTCTGATCCCTTCCCTTCCGGCATGACCCCACGACCCCGGCCGCTGGCCGGGGTCGCATCGTATGGAAGAGGACTCAGGCGGCCGCCTCCTCGAGGAAGGCCGCCCGCATCAGCTGCCGGGTGTGGGGCCCGAGAGTGGGCTTAGCGCCGATGGCCGGGGAGGATGGTCGCTGCGGCCGGGTTTCGCTACAATAGGTCCCTTTTCCGCGCCGCCGTGGCGGCCGTCTTTCCACTGCAGATTCAGGCGAGCGAGCCCATGCTGGAAACCAATGCCATCCACAACCTCATCAAGGACCTGTCTGAGCGGACAGACGTCCTGAGGGGGTATCTTTGACTATGCCGAAAAGAAGGATCGGCTAGAGGAAGTTACCCGCGAGCTCGAGGACCCCAACGTCTGGAGCGACCCGGACTACGCCCAGAAGCTCGGCAAGGAGCGCGCCACGCTGGAGACCATCGTCGCCACCATCGACGAGCTCGACCAGGGCCTGGGCGATAGCCGGGACCTGCTGGAGCTGGCCGAGATGGAGGAAGACGAGGGCACCGTCGCCGAGGTCCAGAAGGAGCTCGACGGCCTGCAGGCGAGCCTCGCCAAGCTCGAGTTCCGGCGCATGTTCTCCGGCGAGATGGACGAGAACAACGCCTACCTCGACATCCAGGCGGGCTCCGGCGGCACCGAGGCCCAGGACTGGGCCAACATCCTGCTGCGCATGTACCTGCGCTGGGCCGAGCATCACGGCTTCAAGGCGGAGATCATCGAGGTCTCGGCCGGCGACGTGGCAGGCATCAAGTCGGCCTCGGTGCACATCCAGGGCGATCACGCCTTCGGCTGGCTGCGCACCGAGACCGGGGTGCACCGCCTGGTGCGCAAGAGTCCCTTCGACTCCGGTGGTCGCCGCCACACCTCCTTCGCCTCGGTGTTCCTCTCGCCGGAGGTGGACGACAGCTTCGAGGTCGAGATCAACCCCTCGGACCTGCGCGTCGACACCTACCGCTCCAGCGGCGCCGGCGGCCAGCACGTCAACACCACCGACTCCGCCGTGCGCATCACCCACGAGCCCACCGGCATCGTGGTGGCCTGCCAGAGCCAGCGCAGCCAGCACGCCAACCGCGACTTCGCCATGAAGCAGCTCAAGGCGAAGCTGTGGGAACACGAGATGCAGAAGCGCAACGCCGCCAAGCAGGAGGCCGAGGACTCCAAGGCCGACATCGGCTGGGGCAGCCAGATCCGCTCCTATGTGCTGGACGACCAGCGCATCAAGGATCTGCGCACCGGCGTGCAGTCGAGCAGCTGCGACAAGGTGCTGGACGGCGACCTGGATCAGTTCATCGAAGCCAGCCTGAAACAGGGACTCTGAGCCCTAGCCCTGCCGCGCCCCGGGCGAGCATCGCCCGGGGCGCGGCCTGACGCCCACTCTCTTCACCGCAGCGGCCTCTCGTGAGGCCGCGACGCCACAGGTAGCGACATGGCCCACCCGGACTCCCCGCAGAACGACGAGAACCGCCTGATCGCCGAGCGCCGTGCCAAGCTGGCCGCGCGCCGCGCACTGGCCGCCGACACCGGCGCGAGCGCCTTCCCCAACGACTTCCGCCGCGACAGCCTGGCGGCCGAGCTCGATGCCGAGCTCGGCGACAAGGACAAGGCCGAGCTGGAGGCGCTGGGTCGCCCGGCCGCCGTGGCCGGGCGCATCATGCGCAAGCGCGGGCCCTTCCTGGTGATCCAGGACCCCTCCGGCACGATCCAGCTCTACGTCGACAAGAAGGGGCTGCCGGCCGAGGTGCTCGAGGACGTCAAGGGCTGGGACATCGGCGACATCGTGGCCGCCCGCGGGCCGGTGCACAAGTCGGGCAAGGGCGACCTCTACGTGATGATGGTCGAGGCCAGGTTGCTCACCAAGAGCCTGCGGCCGCTGCCCGACAAGTTCCACGGCCTGACCGACCTCGAGGCGCGCTACCGCCAGCGCTACGTCGACCTGATCGTGAACCCCGACTCGCGCCGGGTCTTCGAGGCTCGCGCCGGGGTGATCAGCGCCATGCGCCGCTTCTTCGAGGATCGCGGCTTCATGGAGGTCGAGACGCCGATGCTGCAGCCGATCCCCGGCGGCGCCACGGCCCGGCCCTTCGTCACCCACCACAACGCGCTGGACATCGACATGTACCTGCGCATCGCCCCGGAGCTCTACCTCAAGCGCCTGGTGGTGGGCGGCTTCGAGAAGGTCTTCGAGATCAACCGCAACTTCCGTAACGAGGGGCTGTCGACCCGGCACAACCCCGAGTTCACGATGATCGAGTTCTACCAGGCCCATGCCAACCATCATGACCTGATGGACCTCACCGAGGAGATGCTGCGCAGCGTGGCCCAGAAGGTGCTCGGCACCACCACGGTGGTCAACACCGTGCGCAACGCCGAGGGCGAGGTGCTGGAGACCTTCGAGTACGACTTCGGCCAGCCGCTGCGCCGCATCACCGTGTTCGACGCCATCCTCGAGTTCAACCCGGACATCCACGCCGAGGCCCTGGCCGACGAGTCAGCG